>CAYSMQ010000411.1:0-4583 GCA_964432035.1 uncultured Ardenticatenaceae bacterium | reverse complement strand
GTCACACGCAGCTCATCATGACACAAAGCAAGGCGGGAAGCAAGCGGGAAGGAAGGCGTACTTTAGGAAGATAGCAGCTGGCGGAGCCGGTTGCGTGCCTCGTCTAACGAGACGCTGTAGCGTTCGAATTCCCGCCAGGGATCGGCTTTCTGCCCCAGGCGTCGAAAGATGTTGTGAAACGTGTAGCGTCGCGAGGTCAGTTGAGAATCTTGCAGCTCGTCCCAGTCGAGGGGGGTCGCCACCGGCGCGCCGGGTTTTGCGCGCAAGCTATAAGGGGCGACGCTGTTCTGAGCGTAGGAGTTGCGCAAGTAGTCTAGAAAAAGGCGTCCGCGGCGTTGGGCTTTGCGCTGCTCGGTGGTCAGACGATCGGGATGGCGCGCCGCCAGGGCCTCCGCCAGTTGGCGCGCAAAAGCGCGCACAGTGTCGAAGCCGGCGCTGCCGTCGAGGGGCGTTACGACGTGTAAGCCGCGCGAACCGGTCGTCATCAGAAAAGACGGTAGCCCAACTTCCTGCAGCATATCATGTAGGTCGACGGCTGCCCGGCGCACGATGGCGAAATCATCTTCAGGCGGGTCGAGATCGAAGATCATTTTGTCGGGCTGACGCAACCGCTCTGCTTTGCTCAACCAGATGTGCGGTGTAATACAGCCTTGATTGGCCAGATAGACGAGTGTCGCCGCATCTTCACACGTGATCTGTTCCTGCGTCTGTCCCTCGCCCTCGACTTCAATAGGCACGCGGTTTATCCAGGGTGGAAAATAGTCCGGCGCTTCTTTCTGGTAAAAGCCGTCGCCGTCGATGCCGTCTGGAAAGCGATGCATGGTCAGTGGGCGACCTACCATGTGCACGAGCATGGTATCCGCCATGCGCAGATAGTAGTCGACGACGTCGGCTTTGGTGAGTCCTTCGTCTGGAAACATCACTTTGTCCAGACTGGATAACCTGATCTCCCGGGAACCAACTTCTATCGTTCTATCGCTCACTGGCAACCAACCTCCATGATTGACCCATGCCAACAAAGGGTAGCGCAGCGAAGCGCCCTCGTCTTTAGATAGGGGTACAGATTGACGGCATATTTGACGGTACAATTGAGCACGCGATATGTTAGAATGGTGCCTGAGACCGCTCCTCACCTGTCTCACCACCGATTCAGTCCGCGCCGTTCTTTTAAACGTGCCATCATCTATTTGCAAGGAGGACCAGCCAATGGCTCAGTCAGTATTTCCTTTGCTTCCGCCACACGAGCTACATCCGTCGCGTGATACGATTCACGTCTATAGTCAAGTGCTTAGCGCGGTGCGACGGGCCCTGATGCCTCCTCAAAAACATTGGTGGCACATTAGCCTACAGGCAGCGGCAGCCGGGCTGACTACGACGCCGGTTCCTTTTGCCGATCTGACGTTTGAGATGTTGCTGGATTTTACGGCGCACGAGTTTTGCCTGTCCACAAGTGAGGGGGACTGGTGGAACATGACGTTGCGCGGGCAGCCGACGCACGAGTTCACAGAGGAAACGTTGACGGCTCTGCGCACGTTGGGCGTCGACGTGCAGATTGAGCGAGACAAGTTTCGCGACAAGGCGCGACGCGCCTATGATACAATCATCGTCGAGGACTACTGGCAGGCGGCGTCACAAGTCGACGTTCTGCTGAAACAATTCAAAGGTGAATTGCGAGAGGAAACCAGTCCGGTGCAGCTGTGGCCCCACCATTTCGATCTTTCGCTAGTGTGGTTTTCCGGACGGTTGGTGCCCGGCGTGGATGCAGCCGACGCCGAGCACGCCGACGAGCAAATGGCCTTCGGCTTCTCTACCGGCGATGACGGGGTCCGGGAACCTTACTTCTATATTACTGCCTATCCCTGGCAGGATGCCTTGTTCGAAAGCACGCTGCCGGTGGGCGCGTCATGGCACAAAGAGGGCTGGAAAGGAGCGCTACTGTCATACAAGGCGTTGACGGAAAGCGCGCAACCGAAAGAGCAACTGCTCGACTTCTGGCGTACCGTGCAAAAAGCGGGCGCCGCACTGATGCAGGACTGAGCCGCGTCACAAGTCCGCCGGCGCTCTTTCTTTGCCAGACGCCTAGTATAAAAAAAGGCCACCGCAGTGCGGTGGCCTCTTGTCTAAATAGAGGGGAAAAAATGACTTTCTATACAGGCGCGGATTCGTAGAGCGCCGCCTTAATCTGCAGCACGTCACGGCGCACCTTTTCATCTGTCTCGATAAGCCCGGCAATCTTTTCGTAGCCGTGCAATATGGTGGTGTGGTCACGGTCGCCGAGATGTTGCCCGATCTGCGGGAACGAGGCCTCGGTTTCCGTGCGCGCCAGATACATGGCGATCTGCCGGGGGTGGGACACGACGCGGCTGCGATTCTTGCTGCATAGTCTGTCTAAGGTCAGACGATAGTAGTCGGTGACCGCCTGCATGACCTGGGGCACTGTCAGCTTCGCCGGCTTATTAACCTGATCGGCCAACGCCATATTGACGAGTTTCATATTTATCGGCTCTCCCGTCAATTTGGAATAGGCGATGACTTTGTTGAGCGCGCCTTCAAGCTCGCGTATATTGTTGCGGAAATGGTGCGCGATCAGTTCGATGACGCTTTGTGGCACCTGCACGCCGCTTTCATCGGCCTTGGCGTGCAGAATGGCAGAGCGCATCTCGGCGTCGGGCAACTGAATGTCGGTCATCAGGCCCCACTCGAAGCGTGACTGCAGCCGTTCTTCCAGAGTGACCATAGCCTTTGGCGGACGGTCGCTGGATAGAACAACCTGTTTGCCACTGCTGTGCAGATGATTGAACGTGTGGAAAAACTCTTCCTGGGTGCTCTCTTTACCGGCAATGAACTGAATGTCGTCAATGAGGAGCACGTCGGGCGTGCGATACTTGTCCCGAAACTGCTCCATCTTTTGAGAACGTATGGACTGAATCAGATCGTTGGTAAAGGTCTCCGAAGAGACGTAGCAAACTGTGTGCCCAATATCCCGGCACTTGTGTCCAATCGCGTGCAAAAGGTGCGTCTTGCCCAACCCCACTCCACCGTAGATAAATAAGGGGTTGTAGGCTCTACCGGGCTGCTCGGCCACGGAGAGAGCAGCAGCATGCGCCAGCCGGTTGCTGGGCCCCACCACAAAGGTGGAAAAGGTATAGCGATCACTCATCTTCTCGCCAAGCGAGGTTCCATTGAGATCCATGGTGGCCTCCGGCGTACTACCATTTACAGAACCATTGTCCGCGGGCGACGGAGTGGCGTCGTATCGCTCCGACTTGTCGTTCAGCGCCGTCTTTCCAACGACAAAGCGGATACTAACGGGCTCCTCTACCATTGCGGAAAGGGTGCGCAGGATAGCTCCCTGTAGACGGTTTTCCAACCAATCTTTGGCATAATCGCTTTTGACGCCTACAACGTATTCGCCAGCGTTACAGGCTAGCAAACGTGTATCTTTTAGCCAGGTGTTAAACGTCGCTTTTGTCATCTGCAACTCTAGCTCTCCTAGAGTTGCCTTCCAAGCAGTTTCAGGCAGCATAGTAATTAATATGTTAATTCCGTTTCAATGATACACGCCAACAAGGGTTACATGAAGCGTGAATATTCTGGCAGCGGCTGTGCCCCTCTAATAACGTCTGGCACAAACCGACGAAATTGGTTTCAATCGGCGCGCCATCCGGCCCATGGAAACTGTCGCCGGATGTCAGGTACCGCAGGGCTTTCCCTAATGGCTGCTAAGTACGGTTATTCTAGTCAATGGCCTCACTTCATGCAATGGAAATCACGTGAAATTAGCTTAAAAGGTTCATTCTTTTAGCTTTGGACAAGTGTCTGTGTGTTACAGCCGGCTGTGTGGCATAATGGTGGGCATCGAGAAAACCAGATAGGAATTTGTCTTATGCAACTTTATTTCGTTCGTCACGGTCAGAGTCACGTGAATTTGAAAGAGTGGAACAACGGAAACACCGATGAAGGGTTGACAGAGCTGGGTGAGCGCCAGGCCCGGGCGCTGGCAGAATGGCTACCACAAGAAGTGAAAAATGTGGACGTCGTCTATAGCAGCACGATGCGTCGAGCGCGAGAGACGGCGGGTTTCCTGGCTGAAGCCTACGGTGAGGAGATCGAGTATGACGACCGCTTGCGCGAAATTGGCAATAACCGGCTCGACCACACACCATGGCCAAACGACGGCCTGCCGGCACAATACGCCGATTATTGGGCCAGCGAAAAGCCCTTTGCCCCTGTGACGCCGATCGTCGACGGCGGCGAAACGCTGATGCACTTTCGTACCCGGGTGGGTCTCTTTATAGAGGAAATGGTGCAGCGCCACGTGGATGAGATCGTGATCGCCGTTTGCCACGGGGGTGTGATAGAAACGGCCTTCGATCACGTTTTTAACGTGGGCGCCTTTCGCCATTGTGAGGTATGGGACTCGAACACGGGTCTTTCGTTCTTCGAGTACGTGAACCACCCGCGCCGCGAATCATGGAGGCTACACTATCACAATCGTATCGATCATTTGCGGCGTTTAGAGTGGGGCCTATCTTCGTTGAAAGAACGCGACGCAGCCACTGAGAGCAAGGCGCCTGAGTAGC
>CAYSMQ010000410.1:0-4606 GCA_964432035.1 uncultured Ardenticatenaceae bacterium | reverse complement strand
TTCGAGCGGCTCGCCGTCGCCGCCCAGAGCGAGGAGATCCGCTTCCGCAAGTCGCCGCATCTGGGCCAAATCATCACCTGTCACAATTGTCAGACGAGCCTGGAAGTCGTACGTCGCGAGCCGCTGGAGCTGGATTGGGCTTTCGATGATCCCTTCGACGATGACGAAGATGAAGAGCACGACGAATGGGAAGATGATTGGGATGACGAGGAAGATTACGACGAAGACGATTACGACGATTGGGATGACGACGACGATTATTAGGTAGAAAAAAAGAGCCAGGCACTTGTCGGTCAGTGCCTGGCTCCTATTTCGATTGTTCGCTAGTCAGCGCTACTTGCGCCGCAAAAAGGCCGGGATATCGAGGTTGTTCGGGGAGAATTTGGGCTGAGCCGCCTCCTCCTGCGCCACATCCTGTGGCTCTCTTTCCTTTTCTGCGGGCGGAGTAGGACGCGCCGATGTCCTGCTTTCCGGCGCAGATTGGCCGTAGCGCTCTTGCAGCACCTTCCGTCGTGAGGGCTGAGAGCGCTCAAAGCCGGTGGCGATCACGGTAATGCGAATCTCATCTTCCATGCCTTCGTCGATCACCGCGCCAAAGATCAAGTTCGCATCGGGGTGCGCCGTCTCGCGGATAATGGCTGCCGCCTGGTTGACCTCATATAGACTCATATTGGGGCCACCGGTAACATTGAACAGGATACCCTGCGCTCCGTCGATGGTGACATCCAGCAGTTGGGACGCAATGGCCTCTTCGGCCGCCATACGGGCGCGGTCTTCGCCGTCGCCATGGCCCACAGCCATCAATGCAGCGCCTCCCTCGGACATGATCGCGCGCAAGTCGGCAAAGTCCAGGTTTATGAGGACGGGAACTGTGATCAGCTCGCTGATCCCCTGTATACCCTGGCGCAAGACGTCGTCGGCCATGCGGAACGATTCCTTTAACGATACACGCTTGTCGGTCAATTCCAGCAAGCGATCGTTGGGAATGACAATGAGCGTATCCACATGTTCGTTGAGCTGTTCCAGTCCAGCGTCGGCCACCTTGGAGCGTTTGGTGCCTTCAAACATGAAGGGACGGGTGACGACGCCAATCGTTAGAGCTCCCTGCTCCCGCGCCAATCTCGCTACCGTAGGCGCGGCGCCCGTTCCCGTTCCGCCGCCAATTCCTGCCGTCACAAACACCATGTCTGAGCCAATGAGCACTTCGCGCAGCTCTTCAATTGACTCCTCGGCAGACTTCTGACCCACTTCGGGATCGCCGCCGGCGCCAAGTCCCCGCGTAGATTTTTCCCCAATATGGACTCGTGTTGGTGCGTCCGACAGCAGCAATGCCTGACTATCTGTATTGACAGCGACAAAATCGACGCCGCTGACGCGAGCTTCAATCATGCGGTTCACGGCGTTACTTCCGCCGCCGCCTACACCAACCACGCGAATACGCGCAAAGTTTTCCAGCTCAGGTGCTCGTTGCATACGACTTGTTCTCCTAAATAACTCCAGATACCCCTCGATACCCCAACCTGGCGGGCGTAGCCTTGCCGAGGGACCAGGTTATAACAAAGTAGCCTTATTCCCCGGACGCGGATCATAGCGCCCGGCAAACTGCTCTAACGTTGATTTTTCTACAAGCCACTTGTTGGCGAACTTGATGGCAGGTAACTTGCCCTGCCGGATAAGGCGACGTACTGACTCGGGGTGAATATTGAGCCGTTCACTGACTTCGTCGACGCCAGCATAGTTTTCCAGTAAATCTTCCTTAGACATCAGAGCTACCCATCTGCGGGATAATACAACAATTCACAGTTAGAAAAATACAATAAAACAATAGATATGTCAAGTTATTCCTTGTAGCCCAATAGTCGCAATGCGTTCAACACGACCAGGATAGTACTGCCCTCGTGTAGCACAACGGCGCCGCTAAACTGTACCAGACCGACTACGGACGTGACAATCAGCAAGGCAATAACCCCCACACTGATGGCCAGGTTCTGCTTGATAATTCCTGCACCTTTGCGGCTTAGCCCCAGGGCAAAGGGCAGTTTGCCCAAATCGTCGGCCATCAAGGCAACGTCCGCCGTCTCCAGGGCGACGGCAGTGCCGGCCCCACCCATGGCAATGCCTACCGTGGCTGTGGCGAGCGCCGGTGCGTCGTTGACCCCATCGCCAATCATAGCTACCTTCTTGTACTCCTCGCGCAGGCCCCTGATCGCATTCAGCTTCTCTTCCGGCAACAGTTCCGCGCGAACGTCCGTCACGCCCACTTCCCGGCCGATGTGGCGGGCAACGTCACTATTGTCGCCGGTAAGCATCACCAGACGCCTGATGCCTAAATCTATCAGACGCTGTAGCGTCTCAGCCACGCCTGGCCGCGTGACATCGGCGAGCGGAAGTACGCCCAGAAATTGACCGCCGTGGCTGACGGCCATCGTCGTTCTCCCTTGCTCCTCCAACTGCTGCACGACGCGCACAAGGGGTGCTGGAAGCGCATGCTCGTCCATTTCTCGAAACAAGTCTAGATTTCCCACAAGCACCGTTTTGCCGCCGATGCTGCTACGCACGCCCCGTCCAGGTACGTTCTCCAACCCATTGGCGGCCGGAAGGTCCAGTTTGCGCTGCTCTGTCGCTTCCACGACGGCAAGCGCCAGAGGGTGATTAGATTGTTGCTCTACTGCGGCTGCCACACGCAAAAGGTCCTCTTCGCTGACTGCCTCTACTGCCACCACATCGGTCAACTGAAATCGGCCCGATGTGAGCGTACCGGTCTTGTCGAAAGCAATGGCCTGCAAAGTACCCAGGTTCTCTAGGTGAACACCGCCCTTGATCAGCACCCCGTTGCGCGCTGCCTGAGCGATGCCGGCGAGCACGGCTGCAGGTGTCCCCACTGCCAGGGCACAGGGCGATGCGGCGACCAAAAGTAGCATGGCGCGGTAGAAGCTCTCCTGAATGGTGAGCCAGCCGGCAACTGCCGGCACAATCGTTAGCAACACGGCGCTGATCAGTACGACGGGGACAAACCAGCGTGTAAATCGCTGCGTCAACTGCTGTGTCGGGCTCTGCTGACTCTGCGCTTCTTCCACCAGCGTCAGCACGCGGCTGAGCGTGTTGTCACCTGCCAGGCGCTTCACTCGCACGTCCAACGACGATTCCTGGTTGATGGTGCCGGCAAACACTTCGTCACCCTCGCTTTTGCTCACGGGCATGCTTTCGCCGGTTATCGCGCTCTGATCGAGGGCGCTGGCGCCGCGGACGATCTCACCGTCGACAGGCACCCGGTCACCAGGGCGCACGACGACCACATCGTCAATGGCCAGGCGATCTACGCCTTCTTCGACGGTGCGTTCGCCCCGTCGTACGCGAGCAGTACTGGGCATCAATTCCCCAAGGGCATTGATGGCGTTGCGCGCCCGGTCCAGGGCGTAATGTTCACCCGCGTGGGCCAGGCTAAAAAGAAAGAGCAGAAAGGCGCCTTCAGCCCACTTACCCAATATCGCAGCGCCGCCGGCAGCGGCAAGCATCAGCACATCGGTGTCAAACCTACCACGAAAGAGCCCTGGAAGGGCATGGGTGGCAATGTCATACCCGCCGAAAATATAGGCCAGAATGAATAGGATCAGCCTCGCCGTTTGCGGCAAATCGAAAAGGATTTCGCCCAGCCAGCCGGCGAGAAAGAAGATGCCCGCCAGAACGACCATCACAATGCGCCAGCGTTCTTTGAGCCAGGTGGGGATAATTGCCGCTGCGCCTTCTTCTGGTTCGGCCTTTGAGACCCCTTCCGGCGCTCTTCTTTCTGGTGGTAGATGAGGCTCGGCGCCCAGACGCCTCATCGTCTGCAGAATGCGCGACCTTGATAGTTGTTCCTGGTCATAGGCCACGAAAGCCAGCCCCGCGGCGTAGTTGGCGCGCGCGTGCACCATGCCCGGCAGCGCCGCCAGTTCCTCTGTTAGGGATTGGGCGACGTCGGCCGCCTCCAAGCCGGTGAAGCGAATCGTCTCGTGCGGGTAACGATCCGTCAGCTCCGCACCCGCGTCGCGCGCCATGCGCCTGACGGCTGCCAGAGAGATGAGAACTGGATCGTAATGAATACACAGTCGCGCCGGCTGGCCATTATAGAGAACGTGGGTGTGTAAGACGCCGCGGCGGCTCTGCAATTCATGCTCCAGCCGGTTCACGCACTCATCGCGGGCGTCGTCAATCTGTGGCAGCAACACGGGGATCTCAAACTCAACCGTCTGTTCACTCATATCATCACCTTACCCATGCTGTATGTGCTCCAGACCGCAGCGGAAGAGGACCTCGACGTGATCGTCGTCCAGCGAATAGTAGACATAACGCCCAGCTTTGCGCGAGCGTACCAGTCGCATCTGTCTCAAGTGCCGCAAATGGTGACTCACGGCAGAGTGTGTCAAGTCTACCCGCTCCGCAATTTCTCCGACGTTTAGCTCGTCCGATGTCAGCGCGGAAATTATGCGCACGCGGCTGGCATCGCTCAACGTGCTAAATAGCTCTGCGAGTTCTACCGCTGTTTTCTGCTCCATAAGTAAAATCCGTATTGATATAAAATAACAATATATGATTTTCGAAACCGTCCGGATGCGCGGGGATGTCG
>CAYSMQ010000409.1:0-4610 GCA_964432035.1 uncultured Ardenticatenaceae bacterium | reverse complement strand
ACGTACTTCGCCGCGTCATACAGTTCCTCCACCGTGGCGCCCTGGGCGGCCATCAGCTGCAGCAGGCCCAGCAGGGCCATGCCGTGGTTGCAGTCGGCGAAGGCCGTGTGGTTGTTGCAGCAGGGGCGGTAAACGTTTTGCGCAACTTCCTCCACCCGTTGCTGTTGCTCACCGGTCAGGGGCAGAAGATCCGCGCTGGCATACAGCTCCTCCGGCGGTTTCTGGCCGATGGTCCAGCCGCCAACAGAAGCAAAGCGACCTGGATTACCGTCACTGCTCGTCATCATCGGCCCTTCTGTGAGAACAGGGTTATCGTTGGTCAGGCCCAAGGCCCAGAAGAAGTTGAGCAAGAAGTAAGCGTTGCTGCGGTCGATGACGATGGCCTCGTCGCTGCCTTTCTGGAGGATGGCCAGTTGCGCTTCGTTGAGCGGCTGCCCGGCGCGGTCGTAGTTGGCGACGAACTGCGCCAGGTCGATGGCGCCGGCCTCAATCAGGCGTGGGCCGAGGTCGCCAAAGCTTGCCGGCAGCTCGTATTGGCTGGGCAGTATCCCAGCGGGCTCCTGAGCCGCCGCGACCGTCTCGACTGACCCTCCCGGCTGGCTGACGTGGATGACGACGACGACAATAAGCGCCGCCAGCGTCATGAGGAATAAGGCGGGCCATGGCCCGCGCCCGTTCGTGCGCTTCAGCTCGCCGCATTCCAGGCAGCGGCCGCTTCGAACGCTTTCTTCGGAGAGTGGCTTACCACATTGTTCACAGTACATGAGTTTTTTCCTTTCTGTATGGGACGCAGATGGTAGCCGGTCCGTGCCGATCAAGGATCTCTCTGTCCCCATAATCGTTTTCAGGCGTCTGGCATGCGCTGCTGCGCCTGGGCAAACAGGAGCGACCGGCGCTGCGCATATTCTGATTCATTAACGCGACCCGCCTCATGCGCTTCATCCAAAAGGGCAATCTCTGTAACCAGCGCGTCGAAGCTCGCCGGCGGCAGCGAAAACGTGGCGACCGGCTCCTGGTCAGAATCGTGGCGCCGGTAGAGCCACACCGCGAACGTGATCAACGTGAGTCCCAGAAAAAGAAGGACCGGTGGCAACACTGAACGCGCCGCCGTATCCGTGCTGGTAGGCGAAACGACATTGGGCTTGGGCGCCGGAGGTAGAGGTGCAACCAGCTCGCCGGAAAGATGTAATGCGAGGGACTCGTTCGCGGCGAGTGCATCGTGGCTGAAGATGGTCACCTCGCCGCCATTGTTCATCTCTCTACTTTCCTGCAGCACAAGCCCCTCTCCCTCTACCTCGAGGCCACTGGCAACAGGTGTCAGGACAGTGAGAGCGTCCACGGGCCAGGGAGCGCTGTAGGTATAGCTAAACGGCTCTTCGTAGGGCAGTGTATAACGCACGACGACCTGAGTCTGGTCCTGTCCGGGACGTAGGGGCGCCGTATCGACGAAGCCGCTCTCTGTTAGCTGGAAGCGGCCGTTGGTATTGTTGTCCAGGCTGACGTCCTGCGCTCCTTGGGGAAGGGGGAAGGTGAGCGGGGCCTCGGCGAGTTCGGCATCGGCGGGCGAGGCCACGGTGCGGTCGCCGCTGTTAGACAGGACGTAAATTTCGCCAACCAGTAACTGGTCGGCGGCCGCCGCGTCGAAGAAGATGTGCTGGCGGCTCACACGCACGGCGTCTGTGGCCACGGTCGCCTCGTAAATGGGCAACGTTACTAACAGGTCCTCTTGGCCCTCGGCCACCGTCGCTGGCTCCGAGAAATAGTTCACGTCTTGATAGTTAAACATGACGGCGTACTGCCAGCCGGGTACAAAGGGCACCTTCTCAAAGCGAAAGGAGCCGTCCGACGCTAACTCGCCGTGCAACATCTCCTGTTCCTGGAAGGCACCGTTCCAGATATGGAGCATGGGCTCACCGCTATCGGGAACTAAGCCGCCGGACGTGCCGTTGCGTACGTTGCCGGTGACGATGCCCGCGGGCGGGATCGAATCCGGCGCACTATCGTCATCCTGAGCAAACGTTGGCGCCACTGCGAGGAGGAGCATGAGCAAAAAGAGGGGGAGTGGTTTAAACATGAGCTTGGCTCTTTTCATTATCTACTGAAGGGACGACCCACAGCCGGCGCAGAAGCGGTCGCCGCGATCTAGGGGGCGGCCACATTGCGAGCAGAAGCGCGGGGCATGGCGCTCTTGTGACTGCTGGCGTCGGACGCGCACAGCGGCTTCGATATCGGCCGAAACTTTCTCCGCCTTCTCTTCCTGGCCTGTTTCCAGCGCTGAAGCCGCCTGGGCCATCATTTGCGGGCGTAGGCGCGCATAGTCCTCATCGCTTACAACGCCCAGATCGTGATCGAATTCCAGGTCGCGCAGGGCCAGTAGCATTGCCTTATAATCGGCATCGTCCCCTGTCTGGTCCCTATCGGAGCTCGTGGCTCCATCAAGATTTCGTCTGTGCAGTGGCGCGGCAACGAGGGGCACGCTGAGCGCAACAAAAATCACGATAAAAAGGATGGGTAAAAGCATATCTGGCTCCTACAGTAACTCTTGCAACTCGCGTTCAATGCGCGCCCGCGTCTCCGGATTGACGTTGCCACCGAGCGCTCCTGAGCCGCCGGCAGCCGTCGCTTCCGGTTGTGGTCTACGCCAGCTGCGCAGCGCGAGATAGACGACGATCAGGCCCATGGCGACGGCCACGTAGGGCAACACCCAGAGTAAAGAGCTAAAACCCTCGCGTTCCGGTTCGGCGAGGACGCGCTCGCCGTAGCGCTGCACGAAGGTGTCCATCACCTGCTCTTCACTCCAACCGGATGAGAGCTGGGCACGAATCTCGGCGCGCCAATCCTGGCAGGCCTTGGTCTCGCAGACGTCCAGAGGCGTGTTGGGGCAAACAGGACAGTAGAGCTTTTTGGCCACGGCGTTGACTTCATCGTCGCTAGGAATTCGTTCCTGCGCGCGGACCACTGGCTGCGGGGCCAGGAATGCAGCAACCAGCGTGCCAAACAGCAGGAGCGGAATAAGCCTCATTCGTTTCATCAATTCCTCCTCAATCACCGGCAACCAGTGGCGCGGGTGGCCTGGTGGGTTTGAGGGCATAGGATCGTTGTTTTTGGCGCCGTGCCTCGGGCCACACGGCGATGCCCGTTCCCAGGATAAGCATCAACCCGCCGATCCAGGCCCAGATGATGAGCGGGTTGCGATAGACCCTGAACGTGGACGAGCCCAGGCCGATTTCCTCCCAACCGACGAGCAGGACATAGATATCTTCGGCGGCCGTGGTGTACACGTCGGGAATGGTCATCGGCTGGCGTTGCACGATAAAGAAGTCCCGACGCGGGTTGAGAGTGGCGATAACCTGACCCTCTTTGAAAAGGGTCGTCGTGGCCTCCAGCACCTCGCGCCCGTCGCTACCCGGGTACATTTGTAGGTCGTCAAAGCGCAGCGAATATTCGCCGAGGGTCATCGATTCACCCTTCGTCAGCGCGCGCTGCGTCTCTTCCTGGAAATAGGCGTCGCCGATGAAGGCCAGGCCGATCATCATCACGCCTAGGTGGATGACGTAGCCGCCATAGCGACGGTGATTGCGGGCCACGAGGTGCGTCAGCGCCAGCAGCGGATTCTCGCCCCGTTTCATGCGGGCGCGCACGCCTTTGTAGAACTCGAACAAAATGGCGGTGACTACGAAGCTGGCGACCCACAGGGCGAAGTACGATCCTGGATGCATGCGGTGAGTGTACCCCCAGGCGGCGGCGATAATCAGGGAGGTGACAAACGGCGTCAGCGCTGCCCGGCCCAGCCTACCTGCCGATTGTTTGCGCCAGGCGAACAGTGGGGCGGTGGCCATCAAGAGCACCAGTAGCCCGAACAGCGGACCCGATGCTTTCTGGAAGTAGGGCGGTCCAACGGTAATCTTCGTGCCCGTTACCGCCTCCGAAAGCAAAGGAAACACAGTTCCCAGAAAGACGACAAAGGTAATCGCCAGGAAAAGCAAGTTCTGTAACAAGAAAGCCGCCTCGCGCGAGACGAAGCTCTCCAGTTCATGCTCCGTTTTCAACGTATCAAGCCGCTTCAGGAGCAACCACACCGAGCCGATGAAGGTGACGGCGATGAAGACGAAGAAAACCGGCCCCAAGGCCGTCTTGCCAAAGGCGTGCACGCTGCTGATGACGCCGGTGCGCGTGATGAAGGTGCCGAATAGCGAGAGGGAGTAGGTGAGGATGATCAGGATGACGCTCCACACCTTGAGCATGCCTCGCTTTTCGGTGACCATCACGGAGTGTAGGAAGGCAGTGCCTGTGAGCCAGGGCATGAGCATGGCGTTTTCCACGGGGTCCCAGCCCCAGAAACCGCCCCAGCCCAGGACATCATAGGCCCAACGCCCGCCGAGAACCAGGCCGATGGAGAGGAAGATCCAGGCTACCAGCGTCCAGCGGCGGCTGGTGCGGATCCATTGGTCGTCACGTGATTTGCCGGTGATGAGCGCGGAGATGGCGAAGGCGAAAGGGATGACGAAGCCGGTGAAGCCCAGGTAGGTGGTGGGCGGATGCCCGATCATACCAAAGTGACGCAGGAGCGGATTCAAGCCGTGACCGTCCTGGGGGACGTGTGGCGCCGC
>CAYSMQ010000408.1:0-4640 GCA_964432035.1 uncultured Ardenticatenaceae bacterium | reverse complement strand
AACAGGGCAAAGCCGTCGATGACCAACAGCGGCGTTACCTGGCGCGGGATCTGTTCCATGGCCACGAGGAGCGAAATTAAGGCAAGCACCATTCCGCCCATCGTCATCAAGAACGTGGCCCGATGGCTACGGACGACCGCCACGCCTAACATGACGACAACAGGCGTCAGTGCAAGAATCAGCAGGGGAAGCAGGGCCAGGACATCAACGGTTTCCATTAGCCCACCTGTTCCTTTATAAGATCAACCATGCAATTCATGAGCGCTATCCACGCTGAGGGAATCAAAGTTCCAGCTAAGCTGTAGTAATAAAGCCAGCGCTACCGATACTTCAGCCGCCGCCATGGTCAATATGAAGATGAACATGACCTGCCCATCGGCTTGGCCCCAGTGCGCGCTGGCAACAACGAAGGCCAATCCGGCTGCATTCAACATCACTTCTAACGACAACAAGACGAAGAAAAGATTTCGCCGTATGACCAGGCCCAGAAAACCGATCGCAAATAATATACCAGCGAGGATCAGGCCATGTTCTAATGGTACTTGTGCCATGCCATTCAAGTCCTGTCGCTCTCGCGACCACTTAATTCACGCTGCTGCCCGTACTGTTGGCCGAGATGATAGGCGCCGATCAACCCCGCCAGGAGCAGAATCGAGGCCAGCTCTACGCCTATTAAGTAGGGTCCAAACAACGTTAAACTTACATCGCGCACTTCCACGACTGTGCCAGGCCCGGCCGTGACGTTAACGGTGGCTAAGACAAAAATTAGTTCTGCCAGTAGCACGATAGCGAGCACCGCCGGTCCAATCACGGAGCGGGGCCGGAACCAGGCCGCTCGTCTCAGATCTGCCACCTTTCGTAAGTCCAACATCATCACCACGAACACGAAGAGGACCATGATGGCTCCGGCGTAGACGATGACCTCCAGCGCCGCCAGAAAAGGCGCGCCGAGAACAAAGAAGATTAGAGCGACACTCAGTAACGACAAAATCATATAGAGTAACGCGTGTATGGTGTTGCTGCGCGTAATGGCCATCGCGGTGGCAATGACGGCGACGGCGCCCGCACCGTAAAAGGCTACTTCCATCTTCTGACCCACCTGAACTCAACGTTTCGCATGTCTAGTAGCAAGCACTCGCTCACGGTAGCAGACTGTGCACGTCCACAGGTTCTTCTTCGTTGGGCCCTTCGCCCTTACCTTTACCCAAAATCTCCAGACCGGCTACACGGTAGAAGTTATAATCGGGATATTTTCCCGGCCCGTCGATCAATAGGTGCTCTTTCTCGTAAACCATGTTGTGGCGCTCGTATTCGCCCATCTCCAGATCCGGTGTCAGCTGGATAGCGTAAGTGGGGCAGGCCTCTTCGCAGTAGCCGCAGTAGATGCAGCGCGAGAAATTGATGCGGAAAAATTCGGGATAGCGCCGGCCATCCTCTTCCTCCGTGGCCTGTAGTGAAATACAGTCCACCGGGCAAGCCACGGCGCAAAGGTAACAGGCCACGCAACGCTCTTCCCCATCCGGATCCCGCGACAGGATGATCCTGCCGCGATAGCGCGGCGACAGAGGGATTTTTTCGTCCGGATACTGAACCGTAACCGGCGGCGTAAACGTATGCCGTAATACGCCAAAAATCGTCCTCACCGCACTCGTAATAGCGTCTATCATCTATTCAACCCTTTTTTCGCCCCGAATTTCACAAATTTCACTAATTCAGTCTTTTCTAATTCGTAGAATTCGTGCAATTCGTGGCAAAAGGTTATCCTGCGATCAACACAGCGGCACCGGTGACCAGCAAGTTTAATAATGCCAGCGGCAGCAAAAACTTCCAAGCATAGGCCATCAGCTGATCGTAGCGCGGGCGGGGCAGCGACGCGCGCATGAGAATGAATACAAAAATGACGGCGAACGTCTTAATCACGAACCACACGACCGGCGGCAGAATTGGGCCCATCCACCCGCCGAAATAAAGTGTGACGATGATGGCCGAAATCAGGGTAATGGCCACGTACTCGCCGGCAAAAAACATGCCGAACTTCATTGCCGAATATTCCGCATGATACCCGGCAATCAGCTCGCTTTCCGCTTCCGGCAGGTCAAATGGCAAGCGGTGCGTCTCGGCCAGACCGGCGATGAAGAAGACAACGAGACCTATAAATTGTGGTATGAAAAACCACATACGCCGCTGCGCCTCCACGATCTCGCTCATATTTAGGGACCCTGCCAACACCACCACGCCCATCAGCGACATACCCATAAATACTTCATAGCTCAGCATCTGCGCCGCCGCTCGCAGGGCGCCTAGAAACGAATATTTGCTATTTGATGCCCAGCCCGCCAACACAACGCTATAGACGCCCAGCGAGGTCATCGCCAGGAAGAATAACACGCCGATATTCAGGTCGGCGACGACGATGCCCGGCCCCACGGGCACGATGGCAAACGACAGCAACGCTGTGGTCATCACCACTGCCGGCGCGATTACAAAGACATACTTATCGGCAAACGGCGGGATCCAATCCTCTTTCATAAACAATTTGATGACGTCTGCCACCGGCTGCAGGAGGCCAAACGGCCCCGCACGATTTGGCCCGTAACGATCTTGCCACACCGCCAACAGGCGCCGCTCCACCCAAATCAGAATGGCAGCCGTGTTCAACACACCGATGAGAATGCCAAACACGACGAGCAGTTCGCTCATGTCTGGCCCTCCTCGCCGCGACCAAGTCGTCCCCAGCCGGGAAGCTTCACGTACGGCATCTCAGGCAGGCCCACCGGCAATCCGGCGACACCCGCCGGCAGCGAAGGGTTCACGTACAGAGGCAGCGTCATGGTTTCCGCTCCTAGTTCCACGGAGACCATCTCACCTTCTGTCAGCTGCAGACGTTCCGCCTCCGCACCGTTGAGCGCCACGTAGGGCGTAGCAGACAACTCGGCCACGGCCGGCGTGAGCGGGCTCAACTCCTCTGACCCATATATGTGGTACAGAGGCGTTAGCAACAACTGGCCTTCAGGCGCGTTAAATGGTTCCGGCGACGGGCCAAAATAGCTGTATCCGGCGCCCTCGGCGGGCTCTATGAGACGCACGCCTGGATCTCCACCACGCAGCGGACCGCCGACCTCTTGCTGAAACTTATTCAGCGCCTGCACAGAGTTCCAACCCGGCGCCCAGTAACGCGGCAGCAAGGAGCCTGGCGGCTGGCCCTTGAACCCTTCCAT
The DNA here is from genome assembly GCA_964432035.1 of uncultured Ardenticatenaceae bacterium. Lineage (GTDB taxonomy): Bacteria > Chloroflexota > Anaerolineae > Promineifilales > Promineifilaceae > JAAYYY01. The sequence goes on along the minus strand of CAYSMQ010000408.1, from coordinate 1,422 downwards.
GGAGAAGTTCATTGGCGCGTCGGCGTCCTCTGGCGGCTTGGGCTCGCTAACGTTTATGTGCGCGCGCATCGCCGTGCGTCCGCTATAACGGTGAGGCTGCCGCGGCACTTTCTGCTCCACAAGGCGAAATTCTGCGGGCGGCGTAAGGTCGATAACAGCTGCAAGGGCGGGCTCGTCGGCGGACAGCGCCGCCAGCACGTCGTGTAAGTCTTGCCAACTTTGCTCGCCTTCTTCTTCGGTCATCATATCTTGCAGCCAGCGCCAGCTTTCTCTGACGCCCAGGATAGGCCGGCCGTCTGCCTGCGCTGTCTCCTCCGGCACAAACACCTGTAAATAGCGCTGCGCGCGGCCCTCTTGGTTCACCAGCGTGCCATCACCTTCGGCGAACGTCGCCGCGGGCAAGACTAGATCGGCGCGCTCCGTTGTCGCCGTCGGCAAATGGTCAAGGGCCACAACGCGCGTCGCGGTGCGCAGCAGCTCGTCTACGAAATCGGGCTCGGCGCGCCGGTACAGGTCGTTTTCCAGGATGATCAGCGTGTCTGCTTGGCCCTCGCTGAGCTTCTCGCGCGCCGCCTCCAGATCTGCACCGCCTAGCATGGCGACCCCCATGCTGTTGGCCTCCGGCAGGGCATAGGACAGCGCCGCATCGATGCCGGCCCCTTGCAGAGCCCAGGCCACGTTTGCCGCCGCCCGCATGACGCTGGGCGAACCACAGCCCGTCCCCGAAATGACAACCGGTCGCTCCGCCTCGCGTAGTGCCGAGGCTATTTCATCGACAAGCGCCTGCACATCGTCGCCGATGCCCTCGGACCCGGGCGCATCTGCGTCAAGCGCACCCGCCACGGCCATTGCCAGCCGGGCAATGTCGCCCGGCGCTGCGTGATAGGCGCCGCTGGCGATATCTTCCAGCTTAGTGGCGGCTACCGTCGCCAGATAGACCGGGCCCTTCCGTTCCTGAACGATCTCGCGGATGGCATAGTCGTTCCACAACGGAATGCCCACTTCGGAGGCATCATGGTGCGGTCGCGTGCGCGCTGCCTGCCGCACGGCGTAGGCCATCATCGGCGCCGTGTTCGTCAGATCTTCACCCAGCACCAGAATGGCGTCGGCCTGTTCGATTTCGTGCAGAGAGGGCGTGCGCGCCGGCCCTTCGCGCAAGATATCCAGGGCCGTCTCTAATAGTTCCTGCTCCCGTTCTGAGACCCCACTGTGATAGTTTTCTTTGCCAACGAGCGCGCGCAAGGCAAAATTGGCCTCTAGCGAGGCGCGCGGGGACCCGACGCCCAGGGCTCTGCCGCTCCGCAAAGAAGTTGCCAGCTCGTCGAGCAGGGATTCGGCGCTTTGCGTTGTCGCCAACGCCGCGTCCGCATCGGCCGGTTCGTCTTGTCCACGCCAGGCCTGCACCTGAATTTCACGGATACG
>CAYSMQ010000407.1:0-4661 GCA_964432035.1 uncultured Ardenticatenaceae bacterium | reverse complement strand
CTGGAGCGTGGCCCCGTCACCGTCGTCGACGAAGGCGAATACGTGGGAGAGGCCATCGTATCCTTCACCGCGCCCGGCAGCGAATTCGTCGTACCCTACGCCGTCGAACTCAACGTGCGCGTGCAAGAACGCAACGGCTCGGCCAGCGAACTGCACGGGTTGCACCTCGAAGGCGCCATGCTCATCGTGGAGCAGTGGGATATCCGCTGGCGCGAGTACCAGGTTAACAGCAACGCCGCCGAGGAGATGACCATCCTCGTCGAGCACGCCCGCGACGCGCGCTACGACCTCTTTGATACCCCAGACCCCACCGAAAGGACCGACGAGCATCTACGCTTTGAAGTCACCGTTCCCGGCCGCGGCGAAACGCGCCTGCGCGTGCAGGAACGACGCCTCGTCAGCCGCCGCGAATCGCTACAGCGCCAATCCTACGAACAGCTACAACGCTACCTGCGCAAAGGGCTCCTCGACCGCCGCACGCACGACGAACTGACCGCCATCCTGCGCTTGCGGGAGAACATCGAACGCCGTCGCCGCCGTCTTTCCGAAATTGAGAACGAGCGCGGCAAGATTTACGAAGCGCAACAACAGATCCAGGGCAACATGTCCGCCCTGGGTAACACCGGCAAAGAAGGCGAACTGCGCGCCCGCTACGTGCGCCAACTCGAATCCGGCGAAGAACAGCTCGCCGCCCTCCAGAATGAAGAAAACGAGCAGAACGCCGAGATTAAGCGCATCGAAGAGGAAATCGAGCAGCGGCTACAGGAACTTCAGAAGTAATCAGGGGAACTCCAGGCAGGCTCCCAACGTCTTAATGTTAGAATCATTAAACGACGAAAAGGAGCGAACGCAGATGAAGATTCCCATTGCCATTTTCTTCCTCGCGGTGCTAGTCTCCAACGTGGCCTGCATGGGACAACCGTTTGAGGATGCCACGGCACCGACCGTCACTCAGCAACAGGACGAGCCGGCGGTCGTCGCCACGTCCACGCCCAATGTCATTCCCTCGCCAGCCACGGAATCCGCACGGGAAGAACGGTTGACGCCGGATCCAATCGACCTCCCCGAACCAATCCCAACACAGATACCTGAGACGCCGGTTACTTCTGAGGCGCCCGCGGAGCTGGTGGAGGAAATGATTGCCGATCTCGCCCAGCGCTTGGACGTCGCCGTGGAGCAGATAGCCGTGCTGCGAGCCGAAGAAGTGATATGGCCCGACGGCGCGCTGGGTTGCCCGCAACCTGGCCAAGTTTACACGCAGGCGCAGGTGCCCGGTTACCACGTCACCCTAGGCGCCGGCGACGACGCGTATGACTACCACGCCAATCAGCGCGGTTACTTTATTTTCTGCGAGCAGACCGTTACCGGTACCAGACCACCGGCGGGCACACCTGCCGAGTGACCTGCGCCGCCAACAAAAAAAGGTGGAACCTCTCTCAGGAGATCCCACCTTTTTGCTAGCTTACCACAGTCAAACGATCGGCCCGCGGCGGTCACCGCTCGTTGAGCCAATGACCGTTATGGCGCCATAAACAAGAGCGCTTCCGTGCTTTGAGTCGCGCCGCCACGGTTGCCCGGACCGCGGTCGCCGTTCGTGACCAGCATCACACCCAGTTCCGGCGAATTGCCTGGGAAAGCGCCGAAGTCGATCACCGTCATGGAGCCGTCGGATTTGCCGGGAATGTCCTCCGGGATGCCGAAATAACGCTCGCCCAGCGGCGTCACCGTCAGACCGTCCACAAGATCGCCTGGTCCACCGTAGTAGAAGTCCTGGGCGAAAACTGACATGTCGACGTTCGTATTGAGCATATCGGTGCCCGTTAGCCCAACCTGTTCGCCGCAAATATACAAAACGGTGTTCGCCGTGTTCATGGAGTGTTCCGCGAAGAAGAAGGCGCCTGCGCTTCCGGCTGCGACATCGATTACCCAGCTCAGCTGGCGACCATCGGTAACCGAATTGAAGCTCACATCGCGGTTTAGAATGATGTAGTCAACGCCTCCATCCTGATCCGTGTCCAACGATACCTGGTGGCTTACGGGCAGCAGGTGCTCCTGGCGTTCCCAGGTGTTGATAGCAAAAGCCCACACAAACGAGGCTTGCGCAGAGCAGACGCCCGCTTGCACCGGGAAGGTGTTAATGCCCACGGCGCGGATGTCAGGATTGGGCGCCTGTTCGCCAAGCCCGCCTTCCGGCAGATCGGGGCTGGTGGCCAGCAGACTATAGGCGTCGTTCTGAGCCGTACCCACGCCGTTGTTGGTCAGATCAACGACGTCCTGTCCGTCCGTGAAATTAAGGTTGGTGCGCCCCACGACGTTCGACGCCTTTCGCGGTAGCACGTGCCAGGCCATGTGAATCGGATGTTCGCCGTCGTCCAGGATGAGGTAGCCATCGTATTCATTGAGCGTCAGGCCACTGGGGTCGGCGCCCATGCTGCCGGAATTCATGAAGTTACCACGCAACAACTCACCATTGATCGTGAGCCTTACCTGGAATGTAGCGTCCCGGCCGGCCTTGACCTTCACTTTGCTCGGGGCGTGCAGCGAAACCGCGCCGTTGTCGGCGTCGTTATCGTAGCGGAACGTCGGCGTAATCGTGTACTCGACGTCCTGGTCCGAATAGTTGCGTACGCGCACCATACGCTGCATGTTGACCGTATCCTTTTCGACGTCCGAGAAGCCGAAGCTCAACGCACCTTGCGCATATTGCTCGTCCCAGGCCGCGGCTGGTGCACCCAAAGCGCGATCGACGCGTACTTCACCGCCGCCTATGCGCGTGATGGGCGCTAGGCCGGTAAAGGGATCTGTGTCGATGCCGGTCTCGCCGTTGTTCATGAGCATCGCTTTCACCTCAAGCGGGCTCAGATTCGGATTTGCTTGAAGCAGGAGCGCCGCCGAACCAGATACCATGGGCGCAGCGCCCGAGGTGCCGCCGAACGGACCTTCACCGGTGCCCGTTCCGGCAATGGCCGAAACCGAGGCGCCGGGCGCGCCGATTTCGGGCTTAATCAATGACGTGGATTCGTGTTGCGGTCCGCGCGACGAGCTGCCCACCATCTGGCCAACGAGAGGTAGCTGGTTGGCCGGGTCAAGCGTGCCAATTCCGGGGTTACCAATTTGCGCTTTAATGGCATTCGCATCCGCCTGGCTAATCATGTAGCCTGGAATATCGATGGGCCGGTCGCCGCCATCGCCTCCTGCAAACGGCGCGCCGGGCGCCACCAAGCCGATGATGCCGGCTTCGCCCCCGGCCTGGCTGATATTACTGATCTTAAGCGTGAAATTGCATGCGCCGCGATCAACGAGCACGATCAGTCCTGTCAGCGAGCCGGCTGCAAACGGATCACAACCGAGCAGGTTTCCGCCCGCTCCATCGCCATATTGCACAGGAGCGCTAATCACGCTGGTCAGTGGAACGGACCAGGGCTGGAAAATGGCCGGATAGTCAACGCCATCGACATTGAAAAGCTGGAGGCTGGCAGACGGCACCTGCGTTTGCGCCACCGAGAGGGCAGTCGCCGCCGAGGAAGGTGTACCGGTGACGTACGGCTTATCTGCGCTGTTGCCCGCCGAAGCAACGGTGAGCGAGCCAATGGCCGTGGCGTTATTGACGGCCTGCGACAGGTCGTCGTCAAACGGCTGGCCGTAGGTTGCGCCCAGCGACATGTTGATCACGTCCACGTGATCCGATGGATCGCCGTCGCCGTCGGGATCGACGGCAAATTCCATACCGTTGATCAGTGCGATGCCTGAGCAAGAAGTGGAAACTGAGGAACAGACCTTCACAGCGTAGAGATCCGCTGCAGGAGCGACTCCGCCCACGCCGCCAATGATATGCCCCACGTGGGTTCCATGTCCCGCTTCAGGGCCGTCGTCAAGTGGATCAGGATCCGGCGCCAACTCACCATCTGGCCATTCTCCGCCGACGAAATCATACCCACCGACAACCTTGGCCGTGGGAAAGGTTCCCGGTTCGATAACCGTGGGATCGTTCGCGGCATAGTCAGCCGGATTGCCCGAGCCGCCTAACGCGGCGTGCGTGTAGTCGATTCCGCTATCCAACACGGCGACCCTGATTCCGCTACCATCGAAGCCTTGAGCATGGACCGCGCTCGCGCCAATGTATGGGACGGTCTCGCTTAAATCTAGCTCGTAGTTAGCGACCGGAGCAATGCGCAACACGTTGGGATGCGCAGCCAACTCGTCGAGCACAGAAGCGTCGACCTCAACAAAGACGGCGTTAAGCACTAGCTGAACTTGCGCCAGGACTCTAGCGCCCGGATCGAGAGCCATTACCTCGCCTAAGACGTCTTGCTGCTCACCTCGCAGTGCCCGCCGCGCCGGTTCGGCCGGCCTACCGTGCGCCTTCTGCTCGGCAACCGACGGACTGACAAGGCGGATAATGACCTGCTGTACACCGTCAGCGTCTTGAAGTGATGGATCTAGACCGAGGGGAGAAACGCCCTCAATGGTCAAAGGTTGGTCAAGTCTGAGATCGGCCAGGTCAGCGGGTAGCTCGCGACCGTCTAACCGATCGGGGTCTGAGCCTTCCTGGGCGATGGCTGCTCCCACAACTAACAAACTAAACAACACAATGAGAAATGGTTTAAGGGGATTTAGTCGCATGTCCGCGCCTCCTCGCAAAAACACAAGCAAAAGTTGTA
>CAYSMQ010000406.1:1794-4680 GCA_964432035.1 uncultured Ardenticatenaceae bacterium | reverse complement strand
TGCTGCTGGCCATCGGAACGTTCGCGCTCTCGCTGATGATCGCGGCCCTGCTTTTGGGCCTGCTGCCCGGCCTCATCCAGCGCCTGCCGCTGCACGACGAGCGCGGGCAACCGGCCAGCGTTTACGACGGCCGGCTCTGGGGCGGCCTCACGGTCCGCGCCCTGGCCGTCACCCAATTCGCGCTCTTCTTGCTGGCGGCCTTCTTCTTCCTGGGCTGGGTCGTTTCCTGATACAGTCCTACACGAGCGAACAATGCAACTCTGAAGGGCGAGAATGGCATGCGCTACATGGCACGCCCCAACGCCTCCTTCCGCTCCTCAACCGCTGCCTCGAGCAGCGCCCATAGCGCAGCCGACTCGACCTGCTCAGCCGCCGTAATCTTCACATGCCGGAACTTCTTCCCGGTCCCTTCCAGCAACTCCTGTGGATCGGGCAGATCTGCCCCATAATTGAATCCCAGATTCACGTGCTGCGCGTGGGCCCCGATATAGCAGTAATGCTCCGTCATCTTCTTGGGGCCCACACCATACCCCGTAATCTGCTGCTTGGGCCAGGGCACCTCCACGACCTGCGGATAGACGTCCACAATTAAGGCCCGCACGCGCCGCGCCAGCGCCTGGACCTCCTCGCCCGCCTGTGCAATCGCCTCCTCAAACGTCCCGTGCGTTTCAATCGTCTTCATATCGCGTCTTCCCTCCTCCATTGCGCACTTATTGCGCAAGAATTGTCAAGACCTGACCAACCTTGTGCGCTATAGTAGCAGAGTGGAGACGATAAATGGAATTTCAGGCTGGCGACAAATACGAGCCGATTACTCAGACAATGGAGGATAATTAGCCAGGGCCGGATTTGAACTGCAAGAATGGATTGACCGCTAACCACAACAGGACAAGTTCAGGCAAATCAGCGTTAATCTGCGTCCATAAAAAGCCCATGACGACCGACTATACCGATTACCTCAACTGGCTCAAGCACGGCGACTGGATCCGCGTCTCGGCCCGCGCCATCATCTTCAACCCCGCCGGCGACCACGTCCTTGTGGAACGAAACGACTGGATGAAAAACCTCTACTTTAACTTCATCGGCGGCGGCGTCGAACTGAACGAAACCCTACAAGAGTGCATTGCCCGCGAAATCGCCGAAGAAACCGACGCGCACATAACCGGCTCCCGTTACCTATTCGTCGTGGAAAATTTCTTCGATCATGATGGCCGGACAATGCATTCGCTCGAGCACTACTTCCAGATCGACCTCGACCGCCAGAACGTGCGCTCCAAGAGCGACGAGGTCACCTACCAGTGGCTGCCTATCACGGGTCTAGGTGACGTAGACCTGCGTCCCAACGGCGTGCGCGACATCATCGCCAACAATACGCTGGCCCAAATCACACACCTCGTGCTTCGTGGGCCGTAATCGTCTCTCCTCTCGCTCTATCCTTCCCCCTCTAGCTCCCAAAATCTCTCCACCATCTCCTCCACCGTCAGCGTTCCCGGCGCAAAGCCCAGATGCTGGGTCTGTTGCGCCAGCTGCGTGATTTGCGGCGGGGCCAATGACGTCTTTTCCAGAGCGTCGGGATTGCTAAAGACCTCCGCCGTGGGACCATCCGCCAGAATCTGTCCCTGCGCCATGGCTACCACGCGCCTGGCATAGCGCGCTACAATGGGCATATCATGCGTAATGATCACAATCGTGTGCCCGTGACTCTCGTTAAGATCCACCAGAAAATCCATAATTTCCAACGACTGCCGCGCGTCCTGTCCGGTCGTCGGCTCGTCGACGATGATCACTTGTGGTCGCAACGCCAGAATCGAGGCGATGGCCACGCGTTGCCGCTGGCCTTTGGGCAAGAAGAACGGATGCTCATTCAAGTAGTGCTCCGGCAACCCCACAACCTGCACCGCCTCGGCTACGCGCTCCGCCACCTCCGTCTCCGGCAACTCGATGTTGCGTGGCCCGTAGGCGATCTCATCGCGGCAGGTGGCGTTGAACAGTTGGTGATCGGGATTCTGGAACACATAGCCCACGCGGCGCACCATTTGCACAATCGACGTCTGACGCGTGTTCAGACCATCCACTAAAATATCGCCCGTTGTTGGCTTGAATAGACCATTGATGCACTTCGACAACGTTGTTTTCCCCGATCCATTCTGCCCGATCAGAGCGATAAATTCCCCGCGTCGCATGTTCATACTTATTCCACGCAAGGCCTGCGTGCCGTCCGCATAGCGGTAGCCTACATTCTGCACCTGCACAAAGGGCTCTTCATTAAGCGTATGCGTCAGGTCACTCACGATCCGCCCCCCGGGCCTTCACACGCGCCGCAAAAAGTTGCTCCAGTTTTCCGCTCGCTTCGGCCACGGCCAGCGGCAGGCTGCCTTCATAGACGCCGGCCCGCATTAATTCGAAAAAGAAATGCATGGCCCCCGGCGGTAAAATTTGCTTCTCCAACAACAAATCCATCTCCTGAAAAAAGTCCCGCGTCTCGGCATCTAAAGCGATCTCTCCTCCATACATCAAGATCATGCGATCACTCAAGGGGATAAGGTGCTCTAGATTGTGCTCGATGACGATAATAGTGTTGTCCTGCTCCTCCTTAAGTCGCCCCAACACCTCGAATACCTGCTTCCTGCTCAACGGATCCAGCATTGAAGTCGGTTCATCCAGCACCATCACATCTGGCGTCATCGCCAGCACCGCCGCCAGCGCCACTCGTTGTTTCTGCCCACCCGAAATCTCGTACGGCGGTTTTTCCATCAGCGGCTGCAACCCCGTTAGCTCCGTCACCCACGCCAGTCGCTCGCCGATCTCCGGAATCGTCATGCCCAGGTTCTCCATACCGAAAACCAGCTCGTCCTCAACCGTCATCGCCGTGAACTGCGCTTCCGG
>CAYSMQ010000406.1:0-1784 GCA_964432035.1 uncultured Ardenticatenaceae bacterium | reverse complement strand
AGAAGACCATGCCAATCGTGCGCTGTAATTCTCCGCCGCTGTAATCCTCTACTTCTTTGTCCCGCACGTGCACGGTCCCCTTTTTGATGCCGCGGTATTGCCCGGGAATCAGCCCGTTCATGGAGTAGGCCAGCGACGTCTTCCCGGCCCCGTTGGGCCCGATGACGCCCACAAACGTGCCCTCTTCTATGGTGAGATCGATATTTTTCAGCGCCGGCTCGCGCGTGTTTAGGTAACGCCAGGTGTAATCTTTCAATTCAATCAATGAACTCATGCTAGCCCTTCGTGAGAAATCGGATGTTTTCGAGAGATCCGATTTCTAAGTCAACAATTGCCCCCGCAACCACGCCAAGAACCAGGAATCCTCAAGCGCGAAATAGCCCAATCCATAACGCAAATAGAGCAGGACCAGAAACGCCGTCAGGATTAAACCTGTCAACACTGCATCCCTCGTCGTGAATTTATAATGCGTCAGCACGTAATCTGCCCGTTTGACGCTGGTGCGTGCGCCTGTAAACGCGTAACCACGCGCCACCAACGCGTTGGTAAAATCCTCGGTCCGCCGCAACGACAGCGCAAACAGCGGGATCATGTACATCACATACTTGCGGATCTTATAGGGCAGCGACTTGCCGGATGTGTCGAAACCGCGCGCCTGTTCGGCCTGCCTCACTATCTGAAAATCCTCCAACACCATGCCCGCCGCGCGCAAGGACATGGCAAATACATAGGTCACTACAAAAGGCACCTTCACGCTACGCATGGCGACGATGACGTCCCGCTCCCGCGACGTGCTCAAGAAGAAAACCATTGTAAAGATCATGGGCAGGATGCGGAAGTAGACCACAATTGCGTCCCTTAAGCGCTCCCAATAGATGCGGACCCTGCCCACACGCCACAGCAGCTCATATTCCGGATGTGTTCCGCCTAGCACCGTATAAGAAATGAGGATGATCGAGCCCATGGAGATGGCCACCGGTATGTAGATGCGCAGGGTACGCATATTGATACGGCTATACCACATCAAGAGCAGGATGACGACGATCAGGATGAAATTCCATTCTGGCGGCGCAATAAACAACGGAAACAGGCTGACCACCAGCATGAAGAACAGATTTACAAAAGGATGAATCTCGTAAATCGGCGACTCATCCGGTACGTATCCCAATAGGGTTTTGCGCATGATTGTTACTGAGGTGCCAGACACTTTTGAAGTGTCTGGCACCTGATAAAACTACGACCACCAGCGCTTCACAAACGCCGGCATGCGAATCACAACGCCCGAAAGCGCCTTGAGCAAGATGATGTTGAAAACCAGCCCGGCAAGCACGTTGCCGGCGAACCAGCCAAAGACAAACAGGGGCACGGAATCGGCCGTCAGCAGATCAAAGCTGCGCAGGACGACAAGCGTGGACCATAGCGCGCCAAGTGCGCTGGAGATGATCATAGCTCCGATCAGGTAGGCGTAATCGCGCACGCTGCGCAGGCGCGGATCTAGCTTGAAATAGCGGAATGCCCAGGCCGGCAGAAACGCCTGAATGAAGTTCGCCGGAATGTACGCTGCCGACACGTAGAACGGTGTGCCCGCCACCGCGTTGGAGAAGAACGGGAAAATCGCACCTGCCAGGACGCCCCAGGCGCCAAACCAGATAGGGCCTACCTGCTGAATAGCAATACCCGTCCAGAAGAAGTTCACCCCGAAGCCCAGCGGAAAGCTTATGCTACCAAAGGCCCCCACCACGAAACCGATACCGATCAGCAGTGCGAGAGTCACGATGTGAATG
>CAYSMQ010000405.1:0-4685 GCA_964432035.1 uncultured Ardenticatenaceae bacterium | reverse complement strand
AGTAATGCACCAGGTGGTTCGTGATAGATTGGGGCAAGTTGCCGGGTGGCTCTTTGCCATCATTGCTCTATCTCTCAGCAGTCTGGGCGTCTATATCGGCCGCTTTTTGCGTTGGAATAGTTGGGACATTTTTGTGCAACCCGCCCAGGTTCTTAATGACCTCTTTGCGTTGTTACACCAACCGTGGGTCCACCGGCAAGCATACGTTTTCAGCATGACACTCGCCGTCGTCCTTATCTGCGCTTACGTCGTGCTCCACGTGTCCGCAGAGCAGCAACCACAACGGATTGAAAATAGAACAATAAAATGAATTTTTGTTCAATCGGCGTGGTTATAGGATTTTACCTCGAGTAAGTGCAACCTTCGTCGTACTATGCGAAGTGTCTATTTCTTTAGCTGTCTGTCTGTGCTGCCTCCAAAGCGGCAACCTGGAACCAGCCCCCACCCCATTCGTCACGGCGCCAGATCCCATGCAAAAATAACGGTTCCCAGGAGCGGGGTGTAGCGCCTCGCGGCGTTCGCGCCGGGAGTAAGCTTTTGCCGTCACCGAACAGAACACTCGGGCCGCCTGTGCGACCTGGTAGCCGCGCTGCCACCACGCGCACACGCCGTCCCTCGTGGACCGGCACGTCTGACAGCGGCGTCAATCCCTTCTTACGGTCAAGCAGCTGTACCGGATGTATGCTGAGCGGCTGTCCCAGTATGCGCTTTTCCCACGCCAGGCGCTCGGCTGCCGTTTCTGCTTCCACTTTCGGCGCCGCGGCAAAGTCAAATGCCAGCTGTTGCGGATTTCCTCCTCGTAGCAACGCTTCGGCTTCTGCCAGCAACGTTGCCCGGCTCTCGGCCATATCGTCAAGCGCGCCACAACGGATTAGATTCTGCAACTCTCGTTGCTGTAGTGATACGCGCTGCAAAAGATCGCGCAACCCGCTAAAGGGCGCGCCAGCGACGATGGCCTTGACCGACGAACGGCGCAGGCTGCGCACCTGCCTCAGGCCCATCCACAACACCGGTGATTCTCGCTCGTAGCTTAACATAAAGCGGCGCCTGCTATGGTTCACGTGTGGTGGGCGCACGTCAATTCCCAGCCGTTGCGCTTCGGCAATGTACACAGCCTGTGGATAAAAACCACCTCCGTTCGCCAGGCGCGCGCAGAGAAATGCGGCGGGGAAGTGTGTTTTCAGGTAGGCTGAGCGGTAGCTAACGTCGGCATACGCGGTGGCGTGGCCCTGATTGAAGCCGTAGCCTGAGAATGCCAGGACTTGCTCCCACAACTGCTCGGCTTGTTCGGCGCTGAAGGCTGCCCCTTCCGGCGCCGGCCGTTGGCAACCGACGATGAATTGCTCTTGTAAGGCCTTCATCGTTCTGGGATGCATTTTGCTCATACCGCGCCGCAGCTGATCGGCCTGCGCCCAGGATAGCCCGGCGATATCGCGCGCCACGCGCAACACTTGTTCCTGAAAGAGCAGCACGCCTTGCGTATCGCCCAATATCTCGTCCAGCGCGGGATGCAAGAAGGAGACGGCTTCTTCGCCACGGTAGCGACGAATGAAGGCCTGAGCCATGCCGCCGGTTGCCGGTCCCGGCTTGAAAAAGGCGTTGGCGATGGCCAGATCGGCCACAGTTCGCACGCGCAACTGGCGCAGCGTGCGTTGCGCACCCTCCGACTCACATTGGAAGACGCCAATTGTTTCGCCGCGGGCCAGGCATTGGGCCGTCTGTTGATCCCCGGTATCCACGTCCTCCAACTTAAAGTCGCCGTCGACATCGCGGCGCACCAGAGAGACGGCATCCGCCAGCGCGGTGAGCGCCCTGATGCCCAGCAGATCGAGCTTGGGCAGTCCGACCGCTTCCACGTCCTTATGATCGTACTGCGTAACCAGAAAACCTTTCGGCGCCCACTGTAAGGGCACGACGTCGTCGAGGGGGCCCGGTGTGATAACGACGCCGCCCGGATGCACGCTGAGATGATGCGGTTGGCCTACGATAGACAAGGCGGCCTCGACGACGGCGCGGTCGCCGGCATCGGGCAAGGATTTCAGCACTGCTTCACCTTCAAGCTGCAACTGGCGCCAGCGACCGCGGGGCAGGCGCCGGCTAAGCTGTTTTAGTCGTTCCTCAGTATAGCCGAAGGCCTTTGCCGTTTCGCGAAGCGCCGAGCGCGGGCGCAACGTGTTCACGGTTGATACCAGCGCCACGTGTTCTTCACCATACTTCTCGCGCACGTAGCTCAGAACACGATCACGTTGCCGGCTGCAGAAATCGAGATCGATATCCGGCGGACTTTTGCGCGCCGGATTTAGAAATCGCTCAAAAAGCAGGTTGTGCCGGATGGGATCGACCGTGGTGATACCCAGGCAATAGGCCACGAGCGAGTTGGCCACACTGCCCCGCGTGCTGACGGGAATTTGCTCGGCCCGCGCGTGGCGCGCAATATCGGCGACCACCAGGAATAGGGGCGCGAAACCGTGGCTGGTAATGGCTTCCAGCTCGTCTCGCAGCCGCTGCACGATCTTGTCCTCGGGATCGGTCCCGTAGCGCTGGTCCAGCCCGGCCCGCGCCTGCTCCACCAACGCCTCCTGCGGCGTCTGTTGCTGTGGTAGCTCAAGCGCGGGCCAGATAGGGTCTCCGTCGGGCAGCACGTCGCCGCACTGTCTGATAACTTCCTGCACGCCCTGGAGCGCCTGAGGAAAGGCGTCGAAACGGTGCATTACCTCAGAGGGGCTCAGCCAATGCACGTCTATGTCAGGATCTGCGTCTCCGGCCAGCATAGCGCGCGGCACGGTCTGTAGCGTGCAATTGGCGTTAATGGCTGCTAACAACCGCAGCCGGGAACGTTCCTCCGGCGCCAGGCAATACACCGGTTGTAGCGCCACAGGACGCAAACCAAAGCGGGCGCCACATTCGATGGCCGTTTGCCCCAGGGCCGGGCCAATTGCCTTGTGTTGTTCAATGCCCAGCCAGCCATCTTCCTGAAAGACGCCGCCGAGGCGACTCAGGTAGCGATTGGCATCTGTGCGTCGGTCGGCTGCCAGAAAGTTGAAAAGCCAACCACGACGGCCGCCGTCGATGGCCAGGAGCCCTGCGCTATGTTCGGCCAGCAGTTCCCACGGCAGCCCTTGCTGCTGACGTGTTTCCCGTTTTTCATCCCCCTGCAACCAGGAGCTAATGCGACAGAGGCTGCGATATCCTTCGCTATCTTTTGCCAGCAGCACCAATCGACCGCGTCGCATTGCCGCGGCTGCTGTGTCTCCAGGCGCTTCCATATCCACGGTCATGCCCGTGAGTGGTTGCAGACCATGCCTCCGGCAGGCTCGGGCGAAAGCGATTGTACCATACAGCACCTGGTGATCGGTGAGCGCCAGGTGGTTCAACCCCGCTTCTGCCGCGCGCGCCGCCAACCCATCCACAGACGCTGTTGCACCCAGTAGCGTGAAGTGAGAATGAACCTCCAAATGGGTGAATTCCGTCGTGGGCGTTGATGACATGGCACGATGTTAGAACGGATAAGGGCTGTGGGCAAGGCCCAATGCTCGACCACTTGGCGCAAGCGGTATATCATGGTTATCGTAGACATGTTGTACCTGCACAGCAGATGGGAGTCTTAGAAAGAGGAATTTGACTTGACGCGCGTGATAGCCATCGCCAACCAGAAAGGGGGGACGGGCAAAACGACGACGGCGATTAACCTTGCAGCCGGTCTGGCGCGCGATGATCCAACGCAGCGCGTTCTCCTGGTTGACGTCGATCCCCAGGCCAATACGACGGCCGTATTCCTGGGCGTGCCCTTTGCCGCCGGCCCGCGTCAGCCGGAAGCGGAGACGGTGTATGAGGTCATCCTGGGCCAGACGCCGGCAGAAGGGGTGCTGCGAACCGTACCCCTTTTCACACTAGAAGGGGAAGCGCCCGTCAGCCTGGACATCTTGCCCTCACACCTGGATCTGGCATCGGCCGAACTGGAGCTGGTTAACGCCTTTGAGCGCGAACGACAGCTGCACCAGGCTCTGGCGCCTATTCTGCAGCGCTACCGGTTTGTCGTCATCGACTGCCCGCCGAGCCTCGGGTTATTGACTGTCAATGCCCTCATGGCAGCCACTGAAGTGTTAATTCCGGTCGATCCAGGCCTCTTTCCCATCATCGGGCTCAATCTGCTACAGCGCACGATCAACATGGTACGCCGCGCTAATCCGCGTTTGCAGGTGCTCGGCGTTGTACCTACGTTGCTCGACCGCACTGCCCTGGCGCGCGATACACAACAGGAGCTGGCAGACGCTTTCGGCGGTCGCCTCCTGCCCGCCATACCGCGGCGCGTGGCCCTTGGCGAAGCGCATACCGAGGGACAGGACATTTTTGCTTACGATGCCGGCAGCGATGGCGCGCAAGCCTATGCCGATTTAATCAGGGAGATTGTGAACCGTGGCTAAAAAAAGGACCGGTCTCAGCGAAACCTTATTTCAAGGCATCGATCCCTACGGTCAGGCGGACGCCCCGGAAGGCGGCTCGCACACCTTCCCGCTAATCGCCATTCGCCCCGATCCGCAGCAGCCCCGCCGTCTGCTGCCACGAGATCTGGCGCAAGCAGTTGCCGGCGGTATGCTGGCGCCCATGGAAGCCATGCGCCGCTGGTTGCAGCGCGAGGAGGCGGGAGAGCGTGCAGCTCTGCAGACCCTGCGCCGGCTTGCCGA
>CAYSMQ010000404.1:0-4698 GCA_964432035.1 uncultured Ardenticatenaceae bacterium | reverse complement strand
GAGCTGTACCGGGCTATTTTGGAGCAGGAGCCTTACGCGGTGCGCGGCCTGGTGGGTTTTGGGGCCAACTTGCTGCTGGCGCACGCGGACGGGCGGCGCGGGCGCGAGGCGTTGCAGGCGTTGGAGTTTTACGTGCACCTGGACCTGTTTATGAATCCGACGGCGGAACTGGCGGACGTGGTGCTGCCGGTGTCCAGCGCCTTTGAGCGCGGGGCGCTGCGCGTGGGGTTCGAGGTGAGCGCGGAGGCGCAGTCGTGGGTGCAGTTGCGGCAGCCAGTGGTCGATGCGCGCGGCGAGGCGCGCTCGGATAGGGAGATTATTTTTGACCTGGCAACGCGGCTGGGGTTGGGTGAGCATTTCTGGGATGGTGACATCGAAGCAGCCTTGCGCGCCCAGCTGGCGCCGTCGGGCGTGACACTGGAGGACTTGCGCGCAGCACCGGGTGGCGTGGAGGCGAAGGTGGAGACGCGCTATCGTAAGTTTGCGGAGCGCGAGAACGGCGCGCCACACGGGTTCAAGACGCCGACGAAGAAAGTGACTTTTTATTCGGAGGCGTTAATGGCGGAGGGCTATTCGCCGCTGCCCGATTACGAGGCGCCGTTGGTCAGCGCGCGGGCCAAGCCGGAACTGGCGGAGCGTTTTCCGCTGGTGCTGACGTGCGCCAAGCACACGCTGTTCTGTGAAACGCAGCACCGGGCGCTGCCCAGCCTGCGGCGGCGGCAGATGGAGCCGGAGGTAGAGTTGCACCCACAGACGGCGGCGGCGCGGGGCATCGAGGAGGGGGATTGGGTGCGCATTGAGACGCCGCAGGGCAGCGTGCGGGCGCGGGCTACATTTGACGAAACGCTGCAGCCGGACGTGGTGTGCGGGCAGCACGGGTGGTGGCAGGCGTGCGAGGAGCTGGGCGCGCCGGGGTATGACGCGTTCAGCGAGGAGGGGGCCAATTTTAATCTGGTAATTGGCAATGAGGAGATTGATGCGGTGAGCGGCTCGGTGCCGCATAGGGCCTATGTTTGTGAAGTGACGGCGGACGGCAGACGGTGGACCGCGGACCGATAGGGCCGGCGGCTGGGTAGATTTTCCAGACGACGTGGTCGCTAAACTGCCTCTAATATTGTGGTAATGGCTTTTGACCCTACCTGTAACCGTGGGCGACTATAGGACCACCATATGTGGGTATATAGTTTACATAAGCGCCAAATATGGGTGAAATGTGATTGACATGGCGTGTGTAGATGTTTTATACTGAGGGTGCCAAAGGAGATAAGAAGTTATTTCCGATGGTAAGGGCGCTCCGAGAAATTGGAAGTTAGTCTCATCGACAACGAATAAGGGGTTGATGGGAAGAACAGAAGGTTACTTGGGGCCCCTTTTTTTGTTTTGTGCTTAGGGCGCCGCTGGGTTTCCAGGGGCGCTTTTTTATTGCAAGCGGTCGGGAAAGTTACGGTAAGACGTGCGCTTTGAGCAGAGCTACGAAGGGCAGGTTACGATATTTTTCGCGGTGGTCCAGACCGTAACCCACGACAAATTTGTCGGGAAGATCAAAGCCTTTGTATTTGATGGGGATATCGATTAGGCGGTGGTGGGGCCTGTTGAAGAGGGTGCATATCTCGAGACTGGCGGGGTCTCTCTCGCGCAGGCTGCGCAGGAGGTAGTTGAGCGTAAGACCGGTATCGACGACATCTTCGACAAACAGGACGTGCCGACCCTCGAGCGGTGTTTCCAGATCTTTTTCCAGACGTACGACACCGCTGGCACGCGCTGCGGGTGAGTAGTTAGAGATGGCCATGAAATCTACTTCGGCGGGGATGGTGATCGCGCGCAGTAAGTCGGCCATGAAGAGGAGCACGCCTTTGAGGACGCCTACCAGTAATGGATTGCGACCCGTATAGTCTTGCGAAATAGCCTCCCCTATCTCCCATACTTTCCCTTCAATTTCGGCGGGCGAGAAGATGATTCTGTCGATGTCCGGCGCCATTTCCTGATACGCATTGACGTCGTGGTGATTCACGATTGCCAGTCCTGGGCGCCGGTCCCGCTAATTTTGGCGGCTTTTTCGTCAAGACCGTACTTGACGAGCAGCCGGTGTATGGCGGAACGTTTGTAGAGTTTAATCTTAATGCCCGGATACTGCTCTTGCATCAGGCGCATCTTGCGGTTTTTGTGGGTGGAGAGGCTGGGGCGGAGCGTGGTCAGCTCAACGTATGTGTCTTCATTCGGAAGGTAGAAATCGGGGGAGAAAGCGACAGTGACGTTCCCCTCGTCGTCCCACTCGAGGGGAAATGTGCGCGGCTCATACTGCCACTCGATGCCATAATAATCGAGAAGGTAAGCGAATTCGGCTTCGGCCGGGTGAGCAAATTGCGGATGATGTTCGGGCTGCTCGCCGCTGCTGTCCTGGTCAGTCATACACGATAATCTTACCTCATAGGCGGACAGCTGCCGAACGGTGCAATTTCACAAGGATGGACTATGCAGCTCAGCAAGCGAAGCCGCACCGGGCGTTAATGGGCGATCTTGAAGGGCCTGACAGGCCTTAAAAAAGCTGTCAGGCCCTAATGAATTTATCTATTTATCGTGATCTGATTGCCGTCGCTGTCGCCGTCGGCATCTTCGTTGGCAGCGGAATCGTAGGTATGGGTGGGGTGTCTTACCGTGTCGACGAGGAAGGTAACGCTCTTGGTACGGTTGCGTATGTCTGCCTTGCTAATGGTGCAGGCGCCAGTGCCGTCTGTGGTGCAGGTTCCGACGCCGATGCCCGTACCGTTCCTCGTCCAGATACCACGCACCTGCACCTCTGACAGTGGTTGTTCAGCTGCGGTGACGATATCGACGGTTACCGAAGCCGTCCAGGTTGGTCCGCCGGTGGCGGAGGATGCCTCGAGGTCGGCGACGTGCATACTGCCGGCCGGCGTAGGCGTGGGTGTGGGCGGCGCGAAGGTAGGCGAGGGGGTTACGGGCGGCGGCGTGGGTAGCGGCGACGTAGCCTGCGCCTCCATGACAAGTACAATGCCATCGTCGGAGGCTTGCCAGTCGTAGTCGGGCGCGCCAAAGGCCAGGTCGACAACACCGTTGCCGTCGACGTCGCCGGGCCCGGCGACGGAAGCGCCGAAGTGGGCCTGATCCTGGTCACCATCGACGGTCAGCAGGGGCGAGGCGGCGACACCGCCCGGTCCGCCGGCAAAAAGATAGCCGCGGCCTTCCCGCACCTGAGGGTCGATAATGCTATCAGCACCAACGAGTACATCGTCGTAGCCGTCGCCGTTGGCGTCACCTGCGGCAGCGACACCGACGCCAAAGCGAGCAATGTACTGGTTGCCTTCGGCCATCCAGGCCGGATCGTTGGCCAGTCCGTCTGCGCTGCCGTGATAGACGTAAGCGCGTCCCTCGTTTGATTGATCGTTGTCGAAGTACCAGGCGGCAATGATCACATCGCCGAAGCCGTCGCCGTTAACGTCACCGGCATGGCTAATGGCGTTGCCGAAGTAAGCGTAGTCCTGATTACCTTCGGCGGTCCAGTCAGGGCCGGCGCTCGGTCCGTCGGGACCTCCGTGATACAGATAGACGCGGCCCTCCTGATCCTGGTCGCCCCAGAAAAAGGGCTCGGCAATCATGATGTCGTCGTAGCCGTCGCCATTAATGTCGCCAGCTCCGGTGGTGGGTGCGCCAAATCCGCCGGACGATGCGTTGCCCTGGGCCGTCCAGGTGGCGGTTTCAGCAGGCCCACTTGCAGATCCCAGGAAGAGCGACACACGACCCCAGTCGCCGGTCTGGGGATCGGTCCAATAGGTGGCGCCCACGACGACGTCGTCGTAACCATCTCCGTTCACATCGCCGGCTGCACCTAGCCCACGAGCAAAGTAGCTTTGATATTGATCGCCGTCGGCAGTCCAGCCGGGCGTGGCGCCTAGCCCATTGGCAGAGCCAAAGTAGAGAAAGGCGCGGCCCTGCTGACGGATGTCGCCGGTGTAGAACGGGGCGCCGACGAGCACGTCGTCATAGCCGTCGCCGTTGACGTCTCCGGCAGGCGCCAGCACGTTACCGAAGTAGGAACCGGGCTGATCGGTGGTGGCGATCCAGTCGGGCGTCTGGCTGAAGCCGTCGGGGGAGCCGTAGAAGGCCAGAGCGCGCGCATCGTAGAGGCTGTCGTTGAATGCATTGTCGCTAACCAGAAGGTCGCCATAACCGTCGCCGTTGACGTCCCCGGCCGCGGCGACTACCTGGCCAAGGTTGCTGCCGGATTGGCGTCCGTTGAGAATGGAGGCGTCGGCCGTCGTTTGCAGATTGCGGGCCAGGCCGAGTTCTGCGGAGGGAGCGGTGGCCGTCCGTGCAGCCACGGGAACATCAAGCAACATAACAAGGGCCAGCAACCCGCCCAGTACAGCTAGAGGGAACCATTTGAGGGCTTTCATAGGACATCTCCTTCACGATCATTGTCAATTTTCGGTTCGTTCTCCGGGAGCCGGACCACGAACCCGCAACCAGAACGTAAGGAGACTTCCCATCCACTTTCATTTTCATGTTAGCATAGCGAAAGCGTGAGAGGACGTGATGTAATAGTTTTGTAACAATTAGGGGACTGTCTGGGGTCCGGAAGCCGTCAGGAGCGGTCTAGCATGGGCATCTTGATGTCGTGTTGGCGGGCGAAGGTGGCAGCTTTTTCGTAGCCGGCGTCGGCGTGGCGCACGACGCCGAGGC
>CAYSMQ010000403.1:0-4713 GCA_964432035.1 uncultured Ardenticatenaceae bacterium | reverse complement strand
CGCTGCTGCTTCCGGGCATGGCGCTGGCACAAGACGGACCCACCCCACAGCACAATGACGCCTTCTGGACGGCCCAGTATTGGAACAATGCCTCCCTCTCCGGAGAACCGCTGGTGCAGGGCGCCGACGCGTCGCTTAATTTTAATTGGGGCGGGGGATCGCCCAACGCCACCATCGGCGCCGATAACTTCTCGGCGCGCTGGAAACGCTATCTGTCGTTGGAGGCCGGCACGTACCGCTTCACGGCGCGCAGCGACGACGGCGTGCGCGTCTACCTGGACGACGAGCGTATTATCGACGGCTGGAGCGAACATCCGGCGCAGACGTTCAGCGTGGAGAGGACAGTCAGCGCGGGCCATCACCTGGTCACCGTCGAGTATTACGAGCGCGGCGGACTGGCCGAGATCTCGTTCGACTGGGAACGCGTGAGGCAACCGGTGAACGCCTGGCGCGGCGAGTACTTTAACAATGCCCATCTGAACGGCGATCCCATCCTGGTGCGTGACGACGCCAACATCGACTTCAACTGGGGCCTGAGCGCGCCTGCCGGCGGCTTGCCGGCGGACAACTTCTCGGCGCGCTGGACGCGGACGCTGAACTTCTCGCCCGGCACATACCGCTTCACCACCAGCACCGACGACGGCGTGCGACTGTGGGTCAACGATCACCTGCTCGTCGACAAATGGGTGAACCAGGCAGTCACCAGCTACAGCGAGACGATCTATCTGAGCGGCGCTGTGCCGGTGCGCATGGAGTTCTTCGACGGTCGCGATCACGCGGTGGCTAAGCTCTCCTGGACCCGTGGAAACGGAGACGGCTCCACGCCGCCTCCTACGGACGGAATCGTGGTCGACGACGGCGATCCGGGTTTTGTCAAGGGTGGTTCTGCAAGCGCCTGGCGCACGCAGAATGAAGGCTATGGCAATGACCTGACGTGGACCAAGAACAACGACCGCGTGCGTACAAACTACAACTGGGCGCGCTGGTATCCGGAATTGAGCCCGGGCCGCTACGAAGTATATGCTTACATTCCGTTCCGGTATACGACTACGTCGGCGGCGCGCTACTGGGTTTCACACCGCGACGGGTACTCGCTGAAAGTCGTGGACCAGTCGGCGGACGGTGACCATTGGGTCTCGCTGGGGACGTACACCTTCGAGGGAAACAGTAGCGACTATGTTTCGCTGGCGGATGTGACGGGCGAACCCTATGTTACCAAACTGATCGCTTTTGACGCGGTAAAATGGGTTCGCAGGTAGTTGAATAGTGTAGGTAAAAAAAAGAGGCCCCGCATCTCACTGGACGCGGGGCCTTTCTTGTTGTGTCTGGGGAAAAGTTCTAAGTTCTTGCGGGCCGGAAGGGGAAACTGCTAAGAGGGCAAGGCGGCGTTAGGGGATGCCGGGACCGGCTTGTCCGGTCCAATGCCAACCGCCTTGGTCACGACCGCTGCCAGACGAGTTGTTGGCAACGGACCCGTTATTCGCTGCTCTTCAAGGGGGCGCCGCTTCCGGTTGGCCTACGCTGAGTTCCTCAATCGTGACCAGTAATTGTTCCATGTTGTATGGCTTACGAAGCAACGCGTCCCATGATTGTTCAGTCAAATACTCTTCTACTTCGCTCTGGCTGTACGCCGAAGCGATGATAACTTTGACGCCCGGATCGATGGCGCGCAAGGCGCGCAAGGCGTCGGCGCCTTCCATGGCCGTCGAAAGCCTCATGTCGAGGATGACGAGGTCAATATCATCCTGGTGTTGACGAAATTGCGCAATGCCTTCGTCTCCGCTGGTGGCGCTGACGGTGCGTCGGCCGGCCAGTTCCAGGACGGTTTCTATGACCTCAATCATAAAGCGGTCATTATCAATGACCAGAACTTTTCCCATTATCCTCAAACCTGCATTAACGGTGAAACCATGGGCGTTGCCTGTCCGAGCGCGCCGTTGCGATTGTTAATCTGGCTGGCTAGCTCAGAAAGCGACTTGGCCCGAATGGAAAGCAGGAGTTCCTTCTCCTGGGTCGTGAGTGCGAAGCGCATGCCGTTGTAGCCGTCTTCCAGCGCCTGGGCCGGATTGTTAAGTAGCAGCTGACAAAAGGCCTTGCTCACCACCGCCGCAGTCAACAACTTGTTCACCTCGTGGTTGCCCGAACCGGTGGAACGGACATTACGCTCGGGGCGCTTGTTGTTGAGGGCCAGGATATTGGCCGGACCCGGGGCGGTTGTCATTGCACTGTTCATTGAATTTAACCTCCGATCTGTTGTGGGCCGAATTCAGGGACCGGACGGACTCGCGCCACATGCACATCTGTCTGACCCGGCCCCTGCAAAGATTGCGAGAGTTGCTTGCCGCCATGTGTCATGGCCCATAAGAGCACAAGAACGCCGGCGATAAGTAGAACATCGCCGATGCTGTAGGCGGCCTGGTACGGGAACCAGTCAGGCAGCATTATGCGGTCCGAAAGGCTCCCAAAGATTGTGGTCTGTGTCGGTAATACGACACTTTTTCCCGGCCCAAAGCGGGCGCCGGTCGCCCAGTCCATGGACGATAGCCGGCTTGCCGTCTGTGGGGAGACAGGCATCATCCCGCCGTTGGTCAGAATGACCACAAAATTCATCGCCAGTCCCAGTCCCAGGAGGGGCATCCCCGGTCGCCGCAGATTGAGAGCGACAAAGCCGAGGAGCACCAGTTGGGACCAGACTAGAATCACAGGCGCCAGAAGATCGGGCACCCAGACTCGCGTCGCCGGAATGTAGAAGGCCAGGAGTTGTGGAATTGCTGCTGCAGGAACGAGCCCTAACAGACGAAACTCGACCTTCCGCAAGCTACGCCCCGTCAACTGGGCATGGCCCAGAATGAGGAAGGCGGCGACGGCGGCGATGAGTACCATTAACTGCATCGATTAGAACCCGCCCCATCCGCCGAAGTCAGACGGCGCACCGGCTGCCACGATGAGCAGCAAGAGAACGATCATAATAACCAATACTTGCAACTGCTCTTTGGAAAAATGAACCTTTCCAAACACCTGATTGAACATTTCCTTCATAACTACCTCCATCCTCCGAAACTTGAGATTGAATTAAACAACTGTTGCCATTGTGGGCTACACGGGGAACCAAAGGTGGCTGCAAAACAGGCTCAAAGTGGGGAGAACGCGAGAATACCCGCTAATTCACGGAAACTTCACGCTAAATTGAGCCATTTTTGTGGTGCCGGCAACAATGGCTCTGGCCCTGCAACAGGGATTCCCTTATTAAATTGCGGTGATGCCTTGGTGTTGAGAGAGGCTGCTGTTAGTGGACGAGCCTTTCATACAGCGATTGTGTTTGTGGCGATGGCGGCACCCGGATTTGTTCCCACAGCGCGTCGCGGCAGACCTGGAACTGGCGCGCGACGCCGGAACGGTTCCCCAGCCCGGCGTGAGCGCGCATAGCCACGCGGTGCGCTTCCTCGTGGCAAGGGTCTACGTCGAGCAATTGCTGTGTCCAATGCAGTGCGTTGCGGAACTCCTGTTGCTCCAGGTGATAGAGGGAAAGGTTGAGCATGGTGTTCACGTAGAGCTGGTGGAGATTCTCGCGAATGGGAACAATCCATTCTTGATCGACGTCTGGCAAATATTCCCCCCCATATAAGGAGAGAGCCGATTCATACAAGGAGATACGTTTTTCGGCGCGTGTCTCCGCCACGGCCTGGTCGAGCGTGGCTTCAAAGGCTTGTACGTCGTACTTGTAATCCATGGCCCAGTTGAAACTATAGAGGTGATCGTCTCCAAACTGGATCACGTCCTGGCCCAGCGCCCTGCGCACGCGGTAGATGGCGTTCTTGAACCTTGTCTTGAGCTGGCTGGGTTCGGCATCGGGCCAGATTTCGAGGCCGATGCCCTCTTTGGTCAGCCCTTCCGGCCGCGCCAGCAGCAAGAAGAAGAGGTCGCGCGCCGTGCGCGTCTGCCAATCGCTGATCGTAATCTGGCGCCCGTCGAGCCACACTTCTTCGCTACCCAGGGCGCGCACGACTAACTCCGGCGGGCCAAAGGAGATGGACGGCAGCGCGCGCTGGCGCAAGAAGCGACGCAGAGCGGGTAAGCGCTCCTCGAATCGTTCGACTTTTTTCACGAGATGATTGGCTCGGTATCTCAGTTCCGGCTCTTTTTGGGCTTCTTCCAAAAGACCTGCCGCCTGGCGAGCCGGAATCACCAAAAGGTGCTGTTCCAGGTCGGGCGCCATGTGAAAGGCCCGTTTCAGCGAAGCGAGTGCTTCATCCCGTTGGCAATTGCGATGGTAGGCAAGCGCCAGGGCAAAGTGTATTTGTGTCGCATACATCGGCTGCTCGTTGCTCAATGCAGCAACCGCCGCCTGTAAATGACGTATGGCGTCGTCGAGACGATCCTGTGCCAGTGCCGCACGGCCGGTCGTCAGCCGGTAAAGGCCGCTCTCGAATCCTGCGTCCTGGACATTGAGTTCACGAGCCGTCTGTAGCAGATAGTCGGCAAGGGCAAAGTCCTCGCCGGCGATTGCCAGGTTAACCTGGGCCAGCGTCAGGTACAACGTCAAGAATCGTTGCTGCACGCGGTCGGCGATCTCCTGCGCCTGATAGTATGCCTCACGCGCGGCTTCCAGGATATCCAGGTCCGCGTACAGGTCGCCAATGCTCACCAGAATGAGCGCCTCTTTGCGCGTGTAACCGCTGCGACGGGAGGCTTCTAACGCCTCTGATAATAGCT
>CAYSMQ010000402.1:0-4720 GCA_964432035.1 uncultured Ardenticatenaceae bacterium | reverse complement strand
TTTCTGGATTGCGGGGCGAGCCGTGCAGATTGTGGCCTGGGACCGCACGCACCAGTTTTGCAGCGTGTGCGCGACGCCGGTGGAGGCCAAGCGCATTGAGCGGGTGAAGGTGTGCCCGGCGTGCGGGCATAGCAGCTATCCACGCCTCTCTCCGGCGATTATCGTAGCCGTAACGCGAGGCGACCGCCTGTTGCTGGCGCGCTCGCATCGCCATCCGCCGGGTCGCTTTAGTGTGCTGGCGGGTTTTGTGGAGCCGGGTGAAACGCTGGAGGAGTGTTTGCGACGGGAGGTGAAGGAGGAGGTAGGTATTGATGTGAAGAACATCCGTTACTTCGGCAGCCAGCCGTGGCCCTTTCCGCACTCGCTGATGATCGCTTTCACCTGCGAGTATGCAGGCGGCGAGATTGTGCTGGAGGAGGCGGAGATTGCGGAGGCGGGTTGGTATACGGCAGATGAGCTGCCAAGGGTGCCGCCGCGGATTAGTATTTCACGGGCGTTGATTGATTGGTTTGTGGAGGGGATAGAGAGTGGAGATTAGGTTGTGTTGACATTTCATCTTAACCAAATGAGAACAGTGGTCAGTTGTCGGTAGGAAACGATGTCTATACAGGGATTGTCGAAATCTGGGCGGACGCTTATTCCGGCCAAAGTCGAGCGCCCTTTTTGGCTCGGGGCCGGTGAGTGCCCGAGGATGCCGATCGCCATATATAGTGTGCCCTGTTATCATTGGATTCGATTTTGTAACGTGTATACAGTACGGAAAATAAGGAGCGGCATCGTGAAGAGAGTGGCACTTTTGGACAACTTGCAATTCCAGGAAAGAAATCCTTACGCTGAGCCATTGTGGGTGGACGAAAACGGCCGTGTACTTCGCTTTATGCTTAAGCCGGGCCAGCACATTCGTGAACACAATGCGCCCAGTTCCCCTTTCTACGTGGTGGTAGTGAAGGGAGAGGGGTTGTTTTCCGGCGGCGACGGACAGGAGCAGAAGATTGGACCGCAGTCGCTGCTCATCTTCGAGCCCGGCGAGAACCACGCCATCAGGGCCCTGGACGAGGAACTTGTCTTCGTCGGCTTCCTGCACGGCGTTCCGCCTGAGCTCAAAGGGCGCGGCTACACAGAAGCGTAGCCTGCCGTGTGCGGTCGGCCGTCGATTCGTGAGCGGTACAGTCATGTGACCGGGTGGGTGACGATCGGGACTGGGGGGTGTGACTGTGGGAGAGCTATCCTGGGGCAGTGAACTTGAAGTAGTGTGTGAACTGCAACAGGAGTTTTTTATGTCTGCACTCTCTCTTTTTAAGGAACAGGATGGCGGTCGAGCGGCGGCGTTGTGGCAGCGGTTGTGGGCGTCGAATCGCTTGCTGGCGTTGAGCGCGGTGGTCTATGCCGCGATGTTTGTGGCTATGTTGGCGCTGAATGCGGTGGATTCGCGGCAGGTGGTGAGCGCGCCGGTGTGGTATAAGCCGATGAAGTTTGTGGTTTCTGGTTTCTTGTACACCACAACGTTGGCCTGGATGTTGGGCTTCGTGACGCGCGGGCGGCGGCTGGCGGGCATTGCCGGCGGCGTGGTGGCGGTGGCCCTTTTTGTGGAAATCGCGTTGATCGTGATGCAGGCGGTGCGCGGCGTGCCCAGCCATTTTAATAACGCCACGGCGTTTGACGCGGCCGTCTTTTCCATGATGGGCATGTTGATCATGGTCGTGTGGCTGGCTAACCTGGTAATAGCCGGGTTGCTGACGGTGCAGCGCCTGAAGAACAAGCCCCTGGCGTGGGCTATCCGGTTGGCGCTGTTGCTGACGTTGGTGGGTATGGGGCTGGGCATGCTCATGGTGCAGCCCACGCCGCAGCAGGAGGCGGCGCTGGTCGCGGGGCAGGCGCCTTCGTTGCTGGGCGCGCATAGTGTGGGCGTGTCCGACGGCGGCGCGGGGCTGCCTTTCACCGGCTGGAGCACAGAGGGCGGCGACCTGCGCGTGGCCCACTTTGCCGGCATGCACGCGCTGCAGGCGTTGCCGCTGGCGGCGATTCTTATCGGCCGTTTTGCGCCAACCCTGGCAGAGCGGCGGCGCACGTGGCTGGTGGGGCTGGCTGCCGTTGCTTATGGCGGCATGATGCTATTGCTGACGTGGCAGGCGCTGCGCGGTCAGTCGCTGGTTGCGCCGGACGTGCTGACGCTGGGCGCGCTGGGCGGCCTGTTGGGCGGCGTCGGGCTGGCAGGCGCGCTGGTGGTGCGCGGTGGGTTGCGCATTCGGGCCGAACATAGCAGACTAAGTGCCTTGCAATAGCCGGTGTTAACGTAGCGAGACCTGACAGGTTTCCGAAACCTGTCAGGTCTAGGTATCGGTCCAGGTATTATCAATATGTGGTCTGCGCGCACTTCACGTACCTCTTTCGTCCTGCTGTATGTCGCGGCGTACCTAACGCTGGCAACTGTCGCCGTTCCTACCCTGTCCGGGGTGCCCGCCGGCTCGCGCTGGTGGGTGGGCGGGTTGCTGGCCCTCTTTGGTGTGTTGGTGATGGTGCTGCAGCAAGGGTCGCAAACGGGGGTACTGCCGCACGTGTCTTTGTTGCTAAAGGCAGCGATTGTGGCGGTCTTGATGTTGCGCTTCCCGAGCGTGGGATTGGGACACGTGCACTTGCTCTTCTTTGTGCTGAGCGCTTACGCAACCTTGATCCTCCCTCTCCGCGTGGCCCTAGTGTGGATTGTGGCATTCTTCCTCTTCACGATGGCCGTGGCGGTCGCGTTCGCCGGTTGGCAGGCCGCGGTGGGTCTGGCTTCGGTGGCGGGAGGGCACGCGCTGTTTGGCGGCTTCGGCGCCCTGTTGCGGCAGTCTGAAGAAGACCGGCGAAAGTCGGAGCAGCTGCTCGAGGAGCTGCGCGACGCGCATCGCAAATTGCAGGCGTACGCGGCGCAAGCTGAGGAGCTGGCGGTGGCTGAGGAGCGCAACCGGCTGGCGCGCGAGATGCACGATGCCCTGGGCCACCGGCTGACGGTTGCCGTGGTGCAGCTGGAAGGCGCACAGCGGCTCATTCCGTCGGAGCCGGCGCGCGCGGCGAAGATGGTGGGCGCTATGCGCGAAGAGCTGAAGGCGGCGCTGGGCGACCTGCGGCGCACGGTGGCGGCGTTGCGCAGCGGGCCGGAAGCGGACGTACCGCTGGCGGAGGCATTGAGCCGGCTGGCGCATTCCTTCGAAAGGGCTACGGGCGTGCGCGTGTCCCTGTCGCTGCCCTCGGAGATGCCGGCGTTGCCCGAGGCGTACCGGCTGGCGATTTATCGCGCGGCGCAGGAAGGGTTAACCAACGTGCAGCGACATGCGGCGGCGGAGAATGCCTGGCTTTCGTTGCAGCAGAAGGATGGCGAGGTAACGTTGGACGTGGTGGACGATGGGCGCGGCGTGCCCGCGGAGGCGGGCCACCCGTTGCGCGGTTTGCGCGAGCGGGCGGCCGAGTTGCAGGGAGAGGTGCGCTTATCTAACCGTGCTGAAGGGGGCGCGCGGCTGACCTTGCAGTTGCCGTGGCCCGCCATGGAGGCGGCGCGCGCATGACAGAGGGCGACACGCTTTCGCTGCTGCTGGTGGATGACCAACGCCTGATGCGCGACGGGTTGCGCACGTTGTTGGAGCTAGAAGAGGATATGACCGTGGTGGGCGAGGCGGAGGACGGGGAGGAGGCGATTGCGGCGTATGAACGGTTGTCGCCGGACGTGGTGCTCATGGATATCCGCATGCCGAATCTGGATGGCGTGCAGGCTACGCGACGCATATGCGAGCGGTGGCCCGGCGCGCGCATCCTGATTCTGACGACGTTTGACGACGACGCCTATGTGTTTGAGGGGTTGCGCGTGGGGGCGCTGGGTTACCTGCTGAAGGATGTATCCGGCGCGGAGCTGGCCTCGGCGATTCGCACGGTGGCGGGCGGCGGGGCGTTGATCGGCCCGTCCCTGGCGCGGCGGGTGCTGGGCGCGCTGAACCTGCCGCATGCAGGCGGCGAGGGGAAAGAACAGGGGCTCGTGGAGCCGCTGACGGAGCGAGAGCAGGAGATTCTGGCGCTGGTGGCGCAGGGTAAGAGTAACCCGCAAATAGCGGCGGAGCTGCACCTGGCGGAGGGCACGGTGAAGAATTACGTGAGCAGCATTTTGCAGAAGATGGGGGCGCGGGACCGTACGGAGGCGGCGTTGCGGGGGCGGTCGTTGGGGTTGATATAGAGATTGGGGATTAATCTCTAATCTCCAATCTCTAATCTCACCTATTCCAACGGTAGATGATAGCCTTGATGGTTAGTTGGTTGGACCCGCCGGGCTGCGTGATGGTCATGGTGGTTTCGGCGGTGTGTTGGAGGTTGTCCTGGAAGGCGGCGGTGTAATCGGGCCAGAAGGGGGCGCCCCAGGGGCCGCCTTCGAGGAGGAGGATGTGGGTGATGTTGCTATGCGTCAGCCGTTGGCGTAGCCGTGCGGTTCGTTGTGGGGTGGCGGGTGAGAGGAGGGTCGCGGGCATGCGCACGTCGGCGAAACGTACGTTGGCAAAGCGGGCGTCGTCGCCAGCGGTGAGGGCGCTCTTGCCCAGGCGCCAGGCCAGGGTTTGTGGGCCGAACTGGTCCCAGTAGTTGATGACGTGGAAGCGCTCGCCGGGTGGAATGTGGGTCTGGACCCAGGTTGCCAGGTCGTCGAGGCGGGGGTAGGTTTCGTTGGCTACGGAGACATTGGCGGGGTATTGGCGGAAGCTTT
>CAYSMQ010000401.1:0-4729 GCA_964432035.1 uncultured Ardenticatenaceae bacterium | reverse complement strand
ATGGATTTTCTGCAACAGGCGCAGCCATGAGTTCACGCCGTTTGGCCATCGTCGTACAGCGCTACGGGCCCGACGTACACGGCGGCGCCGAATCGGCTGCACGGTGGCTCGCCGAAAATCTGGCGACGCAGACAGAGGATGAGATTCATGTTCTCACCAGCTGCGCCAACGATTACACCACCTGGAATAACATCTATCCGCCGGGTCACAGCCTGCTCAACGGTGTCCACCTGCATCGCTTCGCAGTCGATGCACCGCGAGACTGGCGTCGCTCGCAAGAAGAAACCGGGCGCTTCCTGTTGGAGGCACACACAGTCGAGGAAGAGATGGACTGGATCCGTCGCGAGGGCCCCTTTTGCAGTGATCTCTTACGGTACGTTGTGCGATACGCGGACCGATATGATGCCTTCATCTTCTTCACCTATCTCTACGCTACAACCTTCTTTGCGCTACCGCTCGTTGCCGAAAAATCGATCCTGGTGCCTGCCGCACACGACGAGCCTTTTCTTTACCTGGACGCCTACCGCACGCTTCTTCAATTACCTCGGCACATCGTCTACCTGACGGCGGCCGAAAGAGATCTCGTGCAGCGTGTCTGCAACAACAAACACATTCCCAGTACGGTAACCGCCGTCGGCATGAAATCGCCGTCGGACGCTGATGCCCGGCGCTTTCGTGCCCGTTTCGGGCTCGATGGTGCCTTTCTCTTATATGGTGGGCGCATCGACGAAGCGAAGAACGTCCCCCAACTGCTGGCCTATTTCACTCGCTACCGGGACGGCGTTCGACGCGGGAGCGAGCAGGAGCCGGGGCGAGATCCTCTTAAGCTCGTGCTTATGGGCCGTCCGCACATCTCCTTGCCCGATGATCCATCTGTGATCCCCATCGGCTTTGTCTCCGATGAAGAAAAGTTCGACGCGCTCAAGGCCGCGAGCGTGGTTATCCTTCCCTCCCACTTTGAAAGTCTCTCGATCATGATTCTCGAATCATGGCTCGTGGGAACGCCCGTACTCGTAAATGGGCGCAGTGACGTGCTTCGCCAGCAAGCCAGGCACAGTAATGGCGGACTCTACTACACAAGCTATGCGGAGTTTGCAGTAGCCCTGGATACTTTGCTGGCTTCAGCCGAACTACGCCGGGTTCTGGGTCGCCAAGGCCAGAGGTTTGTACTTGAACGCTATGATGGTAGTCAGATTATCGGCCAATACCGGTCCATCGTGGCGGCTATGCGAAACCGTTCATGAGAAGTATCTTAGCTTTCGATTTGTGGATTTGGGGCAAGATCGCAGCACACCGCAGAAGAATTTTGCTGTGACGATGCGTTTCGACCGTGGACTCAATACGCCATCTCAGATCAATGAATTGACACGTGGCGCCTGGAGCCGCAAACCCAAGTAGCAGCGCTTACCAGAGAAGATTCAGACCACCGCCTCCGCACGCTTTGCCGCCGGCAACAAATGATGTGGCGTCCTTGTGTCGTCCGAGCAACGCCGCGCTAATTTGGCGCCCGCCGTTCGATTGCCTGTGGCGTCCGCCCAATTGCCGCGCCAAATGGGTGGCATCCGCCATTTTTGACGGCAGCTTGATCCCCGGGCATAATATCGTCCGCACTTCGATGACCGTGCCAGAAGTCGATGCGCTGCCTCCGTGGAGGGTATACTCAGTGTTCCCAGACAAGTTCCCTCGACTTGGCTAGACAACACTCGAGTTCGGCTCGTGCCGCGGTCTAACCAGTAAGAAAATAGTCACATTTGCCACTGGAGAAGCCGTTTGGAGACATTTTTCCTATTCCCCCGCGTACCTGTGCCCTCTAAAATCAAACTTGCCTCGCCGTCCAAGCACCTTCGGCAATACAGTCCGATGAGCATGCGGAGACGGGGCTTGACAAGTACTGATGATGAGCGTTGTATCGTACCGGTATTAGGCGTATAGGAAAATGAACCGAATAAATTTACGAGACCGACTTCCACTCTCTCTGTGGACAACAGTATTAGTAATCACCGTTTTATTGGTACTCATTCTCTCTAACACAACCCGAACTGCACAGGCCGATCCCTCAGCACCCGATAACGTAACTGACACCATATGGTCGCCGGTCAGCCTTCCCAGCGACGACTGCCCAGCTGGTGATCAGAACTGCCACTTTGGTTCGCCGATCCTGGCAAACGTTACCGGCAACAGTGATCTCGAAATCGTTGCCGTTACCAATAAAGGATTTGTCGTAGCCATCGACGCCAACGGCTCTAAGTTGTGGGAAACCGACATTGCGGAGCACTTCAACATGTCCCCGGGCACGCATGAAATCCACGCACGCCCGGCTGCTGCAGATCTCGATGGCGATGGCAAGTCGGAAATCGTGGTTGGTGCTGGTACCATGCGCCCCACAGTCTGTACGCAAGGTGGCGTCATCGTTCTCGATAACAATGGCAACGTCAAACCTGGCTGGCCCTTCCTGGCTGCCGATGATGGGGTCCTTCCCGTTGGCTGTCGAGATACGATATTCTCCAGTCCGGCGCTAGGAGATCTGGACAACGACGGCGATCTCGAAATCGTCGTCGCCGGTTTTGACAAGCGCATTTATGCTTTCCATCATAACGGGACACTCGTGAACAACTTCCCGCCGGACAGTGCACTGAGTGATCGCTTTCCCAACTGGCCAGATTTAAGAGGTAAATTGGCCGATAACACCTGGGCTTCTCCTGCTCTCGCCGATATGGATGGCAACGGTTATCTCGACATCGTCATTAGCACCGGCGAAGGCAATTTTGACGGTCGCTACGAGGGTGATTCCGGCGGTTGGACGTGCCCTTATGAACTGCCGCCTGGTTGGGCTTCCGGCTATTGTGGCGGCTCAGTCTACGTCTTGGACCGTTTTGGTAACTCACTGCCGGGCTATCCACAGTATGTCCTGGAAGCCATCAATTCCAGTCCGGCCGTAGCCGACGTCACCGGCGACGGAAAACCAGAAATTTTCGTGGGCACCGGTGATTTCTACTACAACAATAGCCCCGATCACCCCACCCATGGCTTCCGCCTCTTTGCCTTTGATCACCAGGGCAACGACCTATCCGGTTGGAATAATGGAAAGCAGGTGGGCGGTACGGTTACGGTTTCGCCTTCCATCGGCGACATTGCCGGCGACGACAAGCCAGAAGTTGTGGTCATCGCCTCCGACAAGAAGGTCTATGCCTGGCACGAAGACGGCTCGCTTGTGTCTGGTTTCCCCATGGCGCCTCGCGACCTATGGAACCAAAATTCAGGTAACTACAACACGCCTATGGGCATCGTGCTCGCCGACTATGATGGCGATGGCAAGATGGAAATCATCTTCAGCCAGGTTGGTGTCGTAAACGTCGTCGACGGCAACGGACAGCAACTAACGGCGAACAACTACCAGGGCGCTCAGAAACCGCTCTATTACGCCGAAGGGCAACTACTCAACACGCCCGCCGTCGGCGATATAGACGGTGATGGTAAGCTAGAACTAATCGCCACAAACAGCCGGGCCTTCGCCTGGACGCTACCTGAGTCGGCCAACAAAGCGGATTGGGCCATGTTCAAGCGTAGCCCGGACGGCGCCAGTTACACTCCTATGGCGCCGCGACTGGCGGCCCCGCAGGAGATCTACATAGTGCATGATCGTAATGCGTCTGGACCGGCGCACACGACGTTGGTATTGCAAAACAACGGCGATGGTTCAATTCAATGGGACGCCAGCGCGCCCAATCGGGTCACTCTCTCATCCACTTCCGGATCTTACTCTTACCAGGAGACGGTGGGCGTAACGATAGACGTCTCCGGCCTGTCGCTTGGCACGCATGACCTCGGTAACATCAGGATCGAGGGTAGCTCAGGCGGCAGTACGATTGCCGGCAGTCCGGCAACTGTTCCTGTCAAGGTACGCATCGCCGACCTGGAACGCAACTTCTTACCCATCTTCACCCGTTAGGCAAACCTCGTCCGACCGGGACGACACCCATTCCTCTCCTCACATGCACGTCGCCTGTTATAATCGGCGACGTGCATGTTGTTTTTTTCACCCCGGCCTTTCCGCCCTTCATCGGCGGCGGCGAGCGTTACGCTCGCTCGCTGGCGCTTGCTCTGGCGGCCCACGGAGTGCAGATAACGGTTGTCACCAGCCACGCGAGCCGCGAACCGCAACTATGGCAGGGTACGGATGAACAAAGGGTCGACCGGCACATAGATGGCCCGTTGACGCTCATACGCTGCCCCATTCGCCCCTTCCCCGGAGGCTGGCGTGGACTACTCCTATGGCGTAAGGTCATGGTGCTTCTCTCCATGCTGCCCGGTGACCGCACCGGCCTGCTGAGCGCGATGTCACGCCGCGTGCCCCCGATTGTAGGCATTGCCGAAGCGCTGGCGCACCTACACGTTAGACCGACCCTGGTACACGGCTTCAATCTTTCCTGGGAATTTCTGCTTGTTTCTGCCTACGAGTACGCGCAGCGTTACCGCCTGCCGTTTATCGTTACACCGTTCACACATTTCGGCGCCGGCGAGCATGCGCGTGTGGCGCGCAACACCACCATGGATCACCAACGCAAGCTACTGAATGAGGCGCACGCAGTATTGGCCCTAACGACAGTGGAGCGTGATGGCTTTGCACGCTGGCAGATCCACCCACAGCGCGTCGCCGTGGTCGGCGGTGGGGTGGATCCGGCGCCGCCAGTCGACGACGGCGCAACGGTTCTCGACGAGCTGGGCCTGC
>CAYSMQ010000400.1:0-4739 GCA_964432035.1 uncultured Ardenticatenaceae bacterium | reverse complement strand
TTGTTGGTCGGCGGGCGGCCCGTCTGGCGCGGAGAGGGGGTTGGCCAAGACCGTCTGCAGCGTGCTTATGGCTGTGTCCAGGTCCAGCTGCCGCGCCCCCGCCTGGTCCGCTTCTTCCCGCCCTAGCGCGCGGCGGGCGCGCGCCCGCGTGGCCTCGTCGGCCGCGGCGTGGTCTCGCGCCAGCGTCAGGAGCGCCCGCGCCAGGGACGTTTCGTCCGTTTGCAGCAGGAGCCGGGCGGCGTCTACGAACAGGGTCAGCAACAGGGGCAAGAAGCGGATTTCGGCCGCTAGCTCCAGCGCCCGCGCCAGCTTCTGCCGCGCCTGCTCGTAATCGGCCCGTTCATAGGCCACCTGGGCCAGGCCCCGCAGCGAGGCTGCCAGGCCGCCCCGGTCGTTGAGGTTGCCGTAAATGGCGAGACTTTCGCGGAACAGCGCCTCGGCGCGCACAGCGTCGGACTGCATGAGGGCAATCTCTCCGCGGTGGCGCAGGGCCACGGCCATGCCTTCTTTGTCGTCGAATTCTTCTTTTATCTGGTAGCTGGCGTGGAAATGCTTTCTGGCCTCGTCCACCTTGCCCATGGCTTGCGCCACTTTACCCCATTCGTTGAGCGCATAGGCCAGGAACCAGCGCACGCCGGCGCGGCGCGCCAGCGAAGAGGCGCGCTGCCCGTGCTCGTAGGCGGTCTCGTAGCGGCCCTGCGCGGCTTTGGCCGTGGTCAGCAGGTAGTGGGCAAAAGCCTGGTTAAGGACATCGTCGCGCGCTTCCGCGCTGCGGCGGGCCTCCTCGCCCAGCTCCACGGCGCGCTCGTGGTGGCCCCTGATGGTATGCAGGATGCCCAGCGGCACGGCCGCATCGCTGCCCATGGACGCAGGCGGCGGCTCGTCGCGCCGGCTAAAGAGCTCGCGGCTCTGCGTCAGGACCGTGTCCGCCCGGGCAAAGTGCCCCACGCGCAGGCGCAGCCAGCCTTCGTGGTTGAAGACGTTGGCCAGCGCCAGGTCCCGTTCTTTGCCCGCGGGCGCGCCTTCCAGGGCTTCGGCCGCCTGGGCCAGGGCGCGGGCGCCTTCCAGGAAGCGGCTTTGCATCTGGCAAAAGAGAAAGAAGGAGGTAGCGCTCTTGCCGATTGCGGCCACGTCGGCCGTGTCTGTGGCCCATTGCCAGGCAGCCTGCACATTGCCCAGCTCGCCGGCAATTTCGGCGGCGGCCTGCATCTGGCGCGCGCCGTTAATGTCCGCCAGCCGCGCGTGCAGAAAATCGGCGTAATAACGGGCGTGCTTTTCGCGGGTGCGCCGGGCGGCCTCCTCGTCGGCTTCCAGCTTCTGGGCCCCGTACTGGCGCAGCAATTCGTGGATGTCGTAGCGGCCGCTTTCGCGGCGCACGACCAGCGATTTGTCCACCAGGCCGGAGAGAAGGGGCAGGGTGGCCCCGGCAAGCGCTGCGGCGGCGGCGCGGTCGAAGCCGCCGCGAAAGACGGACAGACGGCGGAACACGTCGCGCTCGTCGGCGCTGAGCAGCTGCCAGGTCTGGCGGAAAACGGCGCGCATGCTGCGGTGGCGGCCGGGCACGTTGCGCAGGTCGGTGGTCAGGAAATCGAGGGAGCGCTGAATTTCGGCGGCGATGCCGGCGCAGCGCAACGTTTTGAGCCAGGTCGCCGCCAGCTCGATGGCCAGGGGACTGCCTTCCACCAGGCGGCAAATGCGCACCACGCCGGCGCGCTCGCGGTGCAGGTCGAAGTCGGGCCGCACGCGCCGCGCCCGCGCCACAAAGAGCTGCACCGCCCCGTACTTTTCCAGGTCGTCGGTCTGCGCGTCCGGGGGCACGGGCAGGCCGGAGAGGCGATATTGCCACTCTTCCTGCAGGTTGAGCCCTTCGCGCGAGGTGACCAGCAGCTGAACGCCGGGCGCGGCCTGTAGTAGTCCGCTCAACATTTCCGCGACGTCCAGGAGCTGCTCGAAGTTGTCTAGCACCAGCAGCGTCTCTTTGTCCTGCAGGTAATGAAAGAGCTGCTCTTCAGGCGCGCTTTGGCCAGATAGGGGTAGGTTGAGGGCCTGGGCCAGGGCTGAGAGGAAGCGCTCGGTCGTGCTGACCGGTTGCAGGGGCACAAAGAAGGCGCCGTCGGGGAAGGCGCCGGCAACCTGCTCCAGCACCTGTTGCGCCAGGCGCGTCTTGCCGATGCCGCCGGGCCCCATCAGGGTCAGCAGGCGGCACTGGGGTTCCTCTAGCAGTTCCAGGATCCGGCGCTGTTCGTCTTCGCGGCCGACAAAGGCGCCGGGTTGATAGATGGACATGACGGGTCCATTTTAGCGATGGGCTTGGGAGGGCGCCATTTGTGAGGGGGTGACGGGGTGAACGGGTGAGCTTATTGTCAGTAGGAGTGGTGGCGTTTTCGGGGGGCGAGGAGGGTAATGCGGGCGCCGTTGCCGGGGGTGGAGTCGATTTGCAGGGAGCCGCCGACGAGATTTAGGCGATGGCTAATGGTGGCCAGGCCGCTGCTACGTTTGGCGCCGGCAAGGGCTGTTTCGCCTTCAAAGCCGCGACCTTCGTCGTGGACGATAATGCGCACGTCGCCGTTGTGTGCTTGTAGGCGTACGTGGGCCTGGCGCACACCGGCATGCTTAACGACGTTAAAGAGCAGCTCACGCACGGCCTGGAAGAGTAGCACGCGCAAGCCTTCGTCAGAAACAGGAAAAGAGTGCGCGGCCTCGATGGTTACCTCCAGTTGGTACTGTTCCTTCATCACCGTCGCCAGCCAGCCGATGGCATCCGTCAGCCCTTCGTCGCGCAGGATTGCGGGACTGAGGTCGACGTTGAGCCGGCGCGTGACATCGATGGCCGCTTCCAGGTCATCTTGCATTTCCTCGAACTGGGCATCAAAGACCTCCGCGTCGCCATCGTCAAAAGCGGCGCGCAGCAGAGTCAGCTGTAGCTGCACGGCGTATAGTCGCTGTTGCAAATCGTCGTGCAAGATGTGCGCAATGCGATCGCGCTCTTGCTGCTCGGCAAGGGTCAGGCGCGAGGCCAGGTGGCGCAGCCTGGCGGTCTGTTGCCGCACGCGGCGCTGTAGCATCTGTTCGGCGTGCAGATGCTCGATGAGGTCGGCGGCCTGGCGGGCCATGAGGTCCAGGAGTCGCCTGGCACGCCCGGAAAGGGTGGTGGGCCGGCGGAAATGGTTGGAGAGAACGCCCAGTACCTCGCCCTCGTGGCTGATGAGCGGCGTCGATTGTACGGCGCGGTAACCGGCCTGCCGGGCGTGTGCCAGGTAGGGTGCATAGGCGGCATCTTCTTCGACGTCTTCGATCATCACACGCTCGCCGCTGCGCAGGGCGCGGCCGCAGCCACTTTCATCGCGAGCGTCGACCGCGGCAAAGGCGTCGAGGAACGGTTGTTGAAAGCCAGAGTGGGCCACAATGGATAGCGTCTGGTTTTCCGAGTCAAGAAGCTGGATGTTGCCGAAGTCGGCCTCGAGCAGGGTCATGGAGGCGTCAAGAATCTCACCCAGCGCGTGCTGCATGTCGGGCGCGGCCATGACGCGGGTTGTCATCTGGTGCAGGCGCTGCAGGGCGGCCACCTCTTGCGCGAGCAGGGTCTTACTTTCGACAAGGGCCTGCTGCGCCTCTTTGCGCGCGGTGATGTCCTTAAAGACGATGGCCACTTTACGCTCCTGGGGAAGGCCAAAACGGGAGGCAAAAACATCGTACCAGCGGTCGCCGAGGTGGGCGGCGTGACTGACAAAGCGTTGCGGTTCGCCG
This sequence comes from uncultured Ardenticatenaceae bacterium, assembly GCA_964432035.1. Classification (GTDB taxonomy): domain Bacteria; phylum Chloroflexota; class Anaerolineae; order Promineifilales; family Promineifilaceae; genus JAAYYY01. The sequence goes on along the minus strand of CAYSMQ010000400.1, from coordinate 992 downwards.
GTGAGCGCCACGCGGCCGTACGTTTCGAACCAGTGCTCCTCATGGCGCGGCTCCAGCTCTCGCATACGTTGGCCCACGGCGTTGTGCAGGCCCGTCTGCTGCTCGAAGGCGGGATTCACCTCCAGAAAGCGGTAGTCAACAGGGGTATGGTCCTCGAAAAGCACCTGGACGATACAGAAGCCGTCGTCGATTGCTTCGAAGAGCGCCCGGTATTTCTCCTCGCTGTGGCGCAGGACCTTTTCAGCCTCGCTTTCGGAGCCGGCGTTTAGCGGCCGGGATTCACTTGCAGCGGCGTTGGGCTCAGCAGCCGCCTGCGGGTCCGATTCTGTATGTAGCTGGTCCGCATTGTTCGAATTCTCCATCATTGCGCCTCTTGCTCTCATCCTGTTTGTGAAATATGACACAACGAATGGAGTATACACCTATTGGCTTGAAAAGTTAGTGTTAGAAAAGGCGCCTCCCCCGTGAGAGTTTGTCGGTCAGCCTGTCCACATGACAACTGCCCCTGGAGTCGTCATCGTGGTTCATCTGACTGTTTATTGTAGCGTGTTTCGTGCAATAGACGAATCATACTCCCTTGACGCCCACCCCCCATTTTTGCTATCGTGACCACGTTTTGGGCCCAACAAACACTGGAAAAAGACCTGCATGATACGGTGTGTGACACGACGATGTTTGAGACGACACAAGGAGGGTACCGGTGGGCATCGATGCAAAGCGGAAACATGAGATAGTGCGGGCCATTTTCGAGGAGGGCTGGAACCGCGCCCAGTTCGACTCCTTTGCTGCCTATCTGGGCGATGAGATCGTCTTTCATTGGCGCGGCAAACAGTTGAAGACGAACCTGGCCGACTTGCGGCGCCTGGTCGACGCCTGGCACGCGTCGTTTGCCGACCTGCACTTTGAGGTGCTCGACGTCCTCGTAGACGGCAACGGGGCCGCGGTCAATCTGCTGTTCACGGGCACGCAGACGGGGGCCTGGAAGGATCTGC
>CAYSMQ010000399.1:0-4776 GCA_964432035.1 uncultured Ardenticatenaceae bacterium | reverse complement strand
GCTTAGCAATGTAGGACAGATTGGAGATTGGAGACTGGAGATTGCTTTAATCTCTAATCTCCAATCTCCAGTCTCCCAAAATAAGACCATGACCGAACCTAAACAACCTACCGAATCCACCGAATCCACCGGCCGCATCGAAATCGCCCCCGAAGTCCTGATCACCATCGTGCGCAAGGTTGTGCTTGACATCAAAGGTGTACGCGAGATGGCATCCATCCCGGCCCACGCCTCGAACCTCTTCCGTCGCTCGCCGAGACACGACGGCATTGTGCTGCATTACAAGGATAAGCGACTCACCTTTGACATCTATCTCAACATGGATCCAAACGTTAATTTGCGCGAAACGAGTCGCGCAGTTCAGGTGGCAGTTGTGGAAGCAATTGATAAAATGGTAGGGATTCCCGTGGACGCTGTTAATGTCCACGTTGAAGATGTCGTTTATACACAGGGACAGACAGCCTGACAGACGCGTTCCGCGAGACGTCGCTGTCAGTGGGTAGCCAAAGCATGAAAACAAGACGTCGCGCACGGCGCATAACTCTAGAGACCCTCTACGAATACGACATCGCCAACCACCCGGCTTTTGAGGTTTTCTCCCGCCGGCTCGCCGACCATCCCCTGGAAACGGCAGGTGTTAAATTCGCGCAACGTCTAATCGAGGGCGTGCTCCGCCATCAGGAACAAATGGATGAGCTGATCGCCCGTTATGCCCCAGAATGGCCCCTGGACCAGATGGCCGTCATCGACCGCAATATTCTGCGCATGGCCATCTTTGAATTCCTGGTTGACCAGGAAACCCCCGTCAAAGTTGCAATTAACGAGGCCGTGGAGCTGGCCAAAATATACGGCTCCGACAGCGCCCCGCGCTTCATCAATGGCGTTTTGGGAACGCTCGCCGACCGCGCTCCAGAACTGAGAGAAGCGCTGGTAGGGGCCTACACATCGCCCCAGGAGCAGCCCACGGCGTGAGTGATGGATAGTTTTTTTGGTATTGGATTCCCCGAACTTGTCTTCATACTTATACTCGCGGGCCTCGTTATGGGCCCGCAGCGCATCCGCCAGGTGGCCCGAACGCTGGGTCGCTTCATTGGCCAGATGCAGTCTATTTCGCGCCAGTTTACACGCCAGCTAAACGCCGAATTAGACGCCATGGACTCGCCCGAATTTAAAGGCGCCCTACAGGACATGAAAGACCTTCGACGCGAGGTGGACGACCTGCGCCGCCAGGTACGCTCCATTCCCCAGGAGTTTGCCCGCGAAGGTCAGGGCGAAGTACGTAAGGCCATCGACGAAGGAAAACAAGCCTTCAAACCGGTGTCAAGAGACGCCCCGCGTCCCGCTTCCAACAATGCGCGCGATGGCGGTGGCGACGACGATGTAGAGAGCAGGCCGCCGGTGCCCACACCAGACAGCCTGCCTACGCCTATTGACGTACCGGACGATCCCGAATAATGGCCGAACACACCAGCCCTCTTGAGGGCCAAACAATCCTTGAGCACCTCAACGAGCTTCGCAAACGCCTGACCTGGGCCGTCATCGGCCTCGCCGTGGGCACCGTAATTAGCTTCCTTTTCACCGAGCCCCTCCTGCAATTCCTTATTGCCCCCTACGGCGACATGGTGCAGGCCATCAGCCCCACGGAGCCAATCGAGACCTATTTCAAAGTTGCCCTCGTCTCCGGCGCGATTCTGGCTATGCCGGTCATGCTCTACCAGATCTGGCTGTTCGTCGCGCCGGCGCTGGAAAAGAATGAGCGCCGCTTCGTCTACATCTTCATACCCGCGGCTTTTATCATGTTCTTGCTGGGCCTCACCTTTTCCTGGTACGTGCTGTTACCAGCCGCCATCAACTTCCTCGCCGGTTTCATGCCGGACATCTTCCTCACAGAGTGGACGGCACGCGAGTATATTAGCTTCACAACGACATTCCTCTTCTGGATTGGTGTTTGTTTCGAAATGCCCCTAGTCGTGTATCTCATTGCACGCGCAGGGTTGGTCGAAGCACGCACGCTGCGCGAACAGTGGCGTGTGGCCATTGTCGGCATTGCCGTCCTTGCTGCCGCCGTTACCCCTTCCATTGATCCCGTCACCATGTTACTGACCATGCTACCGCTCCTCGTCCTCTATGGTCTAAGCATTGGCCTCGCCGCCCTGGGACAGCGGCAATTCCAGCGTTCTATGGCAATAGACTGACACCTCCTACAGCTTGATTAAACAAATAAGAGATACTTATGACCGCAATTGAACAACGTCTAGAAAACGAATCAACCACGTGGACCGCAACCAGGATTGCCATCGTGATCGTCCTCGTCGTCGTCATCGCCGCCATTGCCGGCTACTTCGTTAGCGAGATGCAAACGCCGGGCGCTACTTCCGCGGACGTCGGTTTCGCCCGCGACATGAGCGAGCATCACCGCCAGGCAGTGGAGATGTCCCGCCTGCTTTACGATCGCACGGACGATGACATCCTGCGCACCATGGCTTACGACATCATGATTACGCAGCAGGGACAAATCGGTATCATGACCGGCTACCTCAGCGCCTGGGGCCATCCTATCACCGACCTTGGTCCGCGCATGGAGTGGATGGGCATGAGCGTCGACGGTCTCATGCCGGGCATGGCCACTCGTGAGGAAATGAACGCCCTCGCCGCCGCCGACGGACGCGACGCCGAAATTGCTTTTCTACAGCTGATGATTCCCCACCATGTCAGCGGCGTTGAGATGGCCGAAGCAGCCGCCGAACAGGCTCAGACGGAGATTGTGCGCAACCTGGCCCGCTCCATGGCCGAAGCTCAGCAATCGGAAATCGTCTATATGCAGGACCTACTCGTGGAGCGAGGAGAGGAGCCGGTTGCCGTCGATGCCGTCATGGACCAGGGCGACCATTAGAAACTAGGATAACCATTTCTTAGGATGCGACCTTAAAACTTCACCATGAACGCCGTCAGGTACATGATCACCACACCGGCCGTCAGACCGGCAAAGTTCAACCAGTTTAGCGCCGAGCGGTCCTGTTGCGCTGCGTCCCGCCACAGCAGCTTGCCCACTTCCCAGATCACCTGCAGGATGGCCCCGGCACCCAAGCTCAAGAACAGCGCCGCCGGCACCGGCGAATAAGCCAGGCTGCCAAACCAGGTGCCCAGAATCGCGGGCGCACCGGCTAACAGCGCCAACCCGCCGAACATCAGCAGCGAAGGCCGTGGCCCCTTCAACAATGGCGCGGCGATGCCCACGCCTTCTGTGATATTATGCAGCGTGAAGCCAATGACCAGGAAAGAGCCCAGCGTCGTCGCGCCCGTGGCAAAAGCCGCGCCGATCGCCAGTCCTTCGCCCATGTTGTGCAGCCCAATACCTAAGGCGATCAGTGTAGCAATCCCTTTGGGCGAATCAAGCCCGCGATATTGTCCTACGACCAGCAAAACACCCAAACTCAGCAGCGTACCCAGAATGACCAGCGGCACGCCCTGGAACACACCCGGCGCCCCTTCCGCTATCTCCAAAGCTTCCAGTAGCGTATCCACAAAAAGGAACAGCAGTAGACCAACGGTCAGCGCCAGGATGGCGTTCATCCACTTGCGATCAATGCGCCGCATGAACGGATACCACATCATGCCCAGCGCCACAGGCACCACGCCTACATAGATGCCCAGGAGCGCGTAAGCCAGCAAATCCTGCGCCTGGCTCTGCGGTGAAACCGTGGCCACTTCCACTTCGTGTTCAAAGGTCACCCCCGTCTCGGTCAGCAGCGTGATCCCCAGCGGCTCGCCGTTAACCCAGGGATAGGGAATGTCAATCGTCGCCGTCTGCAAACGATCCAGCTGTCGCGCCGGTCTGATCTCGTGCTGCCAGTAGGCCTCGTCCACCAACACCTGGACCACATTTACCGGATCAGGACCCCCATTGATCACTTCCAGCCGCACAAGTCCCTCGTCCGGAAATGTCACCTGCTGGATTGACAGCTGCTCTAGCGGCGGAAAACGCCCCGTGAAGAAGGCCAATGGATCAAGCAGTAGGAACCCGCCGATGATGGCAATAAGCAGCAACAGAGGAATCAGACCCAGCAGCCATTGCGGCCACGATGACGATCGCATACGTTGTGTGCCTTGCATTGCGTTCTCCTTATTCGACAACCTCAAAGAAGCTCATCCAACCGAGCTCTATGAATTCCGTCTGGTGCGCGTGAAACATATAGCGACCAGGCTCAAAGTCGGCAAACGAAAACTCCAATATGCCGCGTTGCGCCTGGCACTGCATAATCGTATCCACCGTCTTTAACGTCGGCTGCAGCGTTGTGCCGTGGTCATAATAGTCAAAGAAATTGGCGTGTAGATGGAATGAATTGACCGGATCAAATTCCGTCACATTCACCAAATAAACGCGCTGAAGTTGGTCCCGCCGGATCTGGATCGGTTCGTTCATGTAGGCAAAGGCTACGGTGTTAGCCGCATAAATCTCGTTTTCGCCGTCAAAGTTGGTGTCAAAGCCGTTCATGACCATCACCATCTCGTTCACGGCCTCATTTTCAGGATCCATATGGTTGCGCGATCGCGCCACGCGCTGCTCCTCACCGCTATACCTTTCAGGATCCGGATCGACGATAAAGGCGCCATATAGTCCCTTGTGCACGTGTCGCTTCAATGGCAAGGCGTGACAGTGATAAAGGTGGCAGCCAAAGGGTTGCGCTTCAAACTCATACGTGAATGCCTCTCCCGGATTTATATTGCCTCGCCCCACGCCGGGGACGCCGTCCATGGATGCCCCATGAATGCCGT
>CAYSMQ010000398.1:0-4794 GCA_964432035.1 uncultured Ardenticatenaceae bacterium | reverse complement strand
TGGGGGCCGTCCTCGCGGATGACGACGTTTTCCTCGTGTACCATCATGCGGCCTGGGGCCACGCTCATCCCTGGTTCGAGGGTGAGTACCATGCCCGGCTGTAGTACGGTGTGGTCTGTGGGCGTGTGCGACGGCCATTCTGTCAGTTGCATGCCTAGGCCGTGGCCCAGGCGGCCGACGCTCGTCGCGGCGCTTTGACCGTCGGCTGCCAGTTCGCGCCACATGCTCTGGAAAAGGTCGGCGCATGTGGCGCCGGGTCGGGCGACGCGCAAGCCGGCTTCTGTGGCGCGGTAGAGCGTTTCATACGCGCGGCGGGCTGAATCGGAGGCGCGGCCGATGGCAAAATTACGGTCAAAGTCGCAGAAGTAACCGTCGAACAGGGAGCCGGTGTCGAGCATCAGGACGTCCCCTTCGCGCAGCGCTTGTTCGGCAGGCGGAGAGATGACGTCGGCATAACCGTGCTGATCGGCGCCACCTACCAGGTAAGGGACGTCGTCGGCGCCCTGCCGCAGAATCTCGATTTTGAAGGCGCGGAACGCCTCTTCTTGCGTGTTACCGGCCGCAATCAGACCCGGTAGCGCTTCGAAGGCGGTAGAGACAACGTCACAAATGTAGGCTATCTTAGCGATTTCGGCCTCGGACTTGCGCATGCGTAGTTCGCGGATGAGAGGCGTGGCATCCACGAACTCGCCGCGATAGCGGGCACGGATGGCGTCAAAGTCGGCCAGCGGCATGCGCAGGTGCGTCTCCGGGCCCATGGGCACGCCGACGCGGCCGGTGGCTCCGGCGACTTCCTGCAATGTCTGTTTCAGCAGTGAGACGCCGTCATCTTCGGGAGCAGGGGAGGGCCAGGTGCGGATATCGTCGATCCAGGTCTGGGCCATGTACGCCGCGCCGATTTCGGGAATCACGGCAGTCGGTTTTCCCTGTGAAGGGACCACGAGAAACCAGGGGCGGGTTGGGCTCTGCCAGAACTGGGTGAGAAAGCCGGTGAAATAACGGACCTCGGGCTCCGTCGTTAAAAGCAGGGCACTGATTTGCTGCTCGTCCATGAGCCGCTGGGCGCGGGCGAGCCGCGCCTCGAATTCGCCGGTGGTGAAGCCTCGGGGTGGTTTATGCATGGCAGGGAATCTGCTGGTAAGAATGGGCGGTCGCCGGGAGCAACAATCTAACCGTCGATCAGCTTCAGTCCCAACTGCGCTTCATAATCGGCAATCGTGAGCTCGTCGATGGGTTGATCCTGCGCATGGAGCAAAATGCTCTTGTAAGGATCGGGCTGACGCAGCAGCAGTCCATGCACTTTGCGACTTGCCGCGTATTGGTTGCCCTGTTGAATCAGACCAAAGTCAAGTTCAAGGCCGATAAATGCTGACAGCGGTTCGCTCCACTGTGTGATTTGCCCACAACGACCGTCTTCCACGTCGACAGCATCGTCATACCAGGTCGCTTTCCACACCATTTGTGACCGCAGTCTGATGAGCCACAGAATGCCGCCCATCACTAATAGAATAAAGCCGGTGATAAAGAGGAGCGTCCATGCAGCAGAAAGCAGGCTGGCGGCAAAGCCGATAATCGCGGGAACGATTAGTAATGCTATGCCACCCTTTTGCACTGCGTCTAGCGAGAATCTTTGTGGTGAAAGGATGGTCTGGCTGAAGGGTCGGTTGGCAAGCGTCGTGCGCATAGGCGCGGCTAAGACAACGGGGTTCTGAACCATCTCTTTCTTGATTCGGCGAAACATAAAGCGAACTCGTTAGGGCTTGAGAGAAGTAGTCTGGAGTATAACGAGCCCGATACTTTCGGCAAGCAATCCAGTTTACTCGTTCTGTTGCGCCACCAGCGTGAGGCTGCCGTCGTCTACTTCGACGGCCTCCAGGGTGTTTGCCGTCGGCAGGGCGTTAATCATTGTATCCATGAGACCGTTCATTATGCTTTCCAGACCGTTCAGGAACTGGACGGGCACATCAAGGGGCCCGATACGCGCTTCTCTCAGGTCCACTTGCATTGCGCCGTTTTCGGCCATGGGCGTAAAGCGGGCGACCAACAGGTCATCAAAAGGGGGCCCAAGTTCACTATCAAGCACGACCTCGCCCTCTTCGAAGCGGATAAAGTGATTCTGCAGATCTTCCGCTTCCCCTTCGGCTGTGTCTGCGCGCCGGATGACGATCATCTCGTTGACCTCGCTTTCACTAAAGGACACTTCGTAGATGCCATTCTCGTCCGGCTCCACGTTTTCTAGCTTCTCGTCGAGTATCTCAGTTTGGAGATCTACCTCTAGATTGTTAATCCCGGTGTTTTGCAGCTGATCCTCCAACTGATCGGCGCCGCCTAAAAGGCTGCAGCCCGCGAGGAGCAGGCCCACCAGTATTAGAGTTGCGATCTTGAAAAACGGAAGCAACAATCTTGCGCGTTTGCCGTGCATCATACATCCTCCTCAGTCCGAGTTTAAGAAAATTCCTGCCAGCTTTCGCCGCAGGCCTTGGTGCGGTTTACCTGTTACTTAAACTCTAGATCCCAATTGTTGTCATAACGTTAACGCCACGGGCGCAGCTCGAGCTGCCGGAGCAGGTGGCAACGTGCCGGCGAACAAGCCTGATGATACATTTAGGCAAGCGAACACCCGTTCTATTATGTTAGAATAAGTGTATGGAAGCTGACATCCAGAGCATGAACGGTTACTCTCAACACATCAGCGACGTCAAGTCGTACATTCGCCGGCACATCAGCGAGCCCTTGAATCGGGAAGTGTTGGCGGATGTAGCCGGTTTTTCGGTGCCCCACTTTCATCGCATCTTCACCACGTACGTTGGCGAGAACATCGGCGACTATGTGCGGCGGGTGCGCATGGAGCGCGCGGGACGCAAGCTACGTATGGGTGCGGTGGACATTACAGAGGTAGCGCACGCGGCCGGATATGCAACCCACGCGGCGTTCAGCAGGGCGTTCAAGCAGCAGTTTGGGCTGAGCCCCAGCGAGTTCCGCGAACTGGATTGTCCCACGGCTACGCGCATTTTAAGACAAGGAGGCTAAGTATCAATGAAGATTAGCATGACCAGTGTACCTATTAGCGATTACGACAAAGCGCTGCAGTTTTACACAGAGGTTTTGGGCTTTGTGAAGAAACGGGATATCCCGTTGGGAAAGGGCGCTCGCTTTCTAACGGTTGCTTCTCCTGAGGAACCGAATGGACCTGAGTTACTGCTAGAACCAAACGCCGAGTATCCGGAGATGCAGGCGCTTAGGGAAGCGCTGGTCCGGGATGGAATTCCTTACACAGCCTTTGAGGTAGACGACGTCCACGCAGAGTACGAGAGATTGAAAGAGCAGGGCGTTGAGTTCACCATGGAGCCGACAAATATGGGGCCGACGACGGCAGCCATCCTTGACGACACCTGCGGCAATCTCATACAGATTTATGAGGTCGGTGAATAATTGAAATGGTCAGCGCGGCGCGCGCAATGTGCGCCGCGCTCAGTTCCGTGGCTTCTATCCGCGCCGCGTTCTCAACTTCCAAATCAGCCCGACTATAGCCAACAACAACGCTCCAATTGCCAACTTCTGACCATCGGTCAGGCTGCTATCTTCGACAGGCAGCGGGCCGACCGGTCGGATACTACCATTTGCCAGATGTTTGGCTGCAACATAGCCGAACGTCATCGTCGGGCCGATTGTGCTGCCGGGCCCGGGATACGTGTTACCCATGACAGACGCCGAGGTATTGCCGGTGGCGTAGAGCCCTTTGATTATGGCGCCGTCGTTGCGCAATACGCGGGCGTGTTCGTCGACGACCAGACCGCCTTTCGTACCCAGGTCGCCGGGCACCATCTGGACGGCATAGAAGGGCGGTTTTTTGATGGGTGCGAGACAGGGGTTAGGTTCGACGGTGGGATCGCCATAGTAGCGGTCGTAAGCGCTGCTTCCACGGCCAAAGTCTTCGTCGACGCCCGTGCGCGCAAAGCGATTGAACCGTTCCACCGTTTCTACTAATCCTTCAGGATCAACGCCGGACTTTTCAGCCAGCTCTTCAAGGGTGTCGGCCACTTTGATGTAGCCGCTCTCAAGATAACTATCGGGAATCGGCTGGCGGGGGAACAGCGTGCCGAAGATATAGTTATTGCGGTAGCGCTGGTCCATGATAAACGTCGCCGGCACGTGCGGCGTCTCGTCGCTGTGCTTTTCGTACATGGCGTGCACGACGTCCACATAGGAAGCGGCTTCGTTGGTAAAGCGACGGCCCGCGGCATTGACCATGATGGAGCCCGGATAGGAACGCTCGCCGACGTGGAACATGGGATCGCCGTCGGGTTGTATGCTGGACGGTCCCCACCATGCGTCTTCCAAAAGGTCCGTCGCCGCGCCCGCTTCCATGCCCAGTTGAATGGCGTCTCCGGTGTTGCCTTTGTTTGCCGAGCTCCAGCGGGCCCTGACCGGAGAGGGCTGAAACTCCTCGCGCATCTCCTGGTTGTGAGCAAAGCCGCCGGCGGCGAGGATCACGCCCTCTCGCGCGCGGATGTGCAGCGGCTTTCCGTCGCGCTCGGCGACAATGCCGACAACGGCGTCATCCTCGAATACGAGTTCCTGGAGAGGCGTATTGAGCCAGAGCGGCACATTGGCTTCCATGAGCGAACGGCGCAAGCGGGCGATCAGCGCGCCGCCGAGGGTCAGGTACTTGACGCCGGTCAACATGTTGTAAATCGTACGTAGACCGACTTTGATTGCCGTCGCTTTACCTTCCCACGTGGACATGATCATGCTCAGCTTGTTGAACTCGCTAACCGTGAATGCCAGGCCGGC
>CAYSMQ010000397.1:0-4808 GCA_964432035.1 uncultured Ardenticatenaceae bacterium | reverse complement strand
GTTCTCCTCGACGATATTCACAATTGCCGGCAATTGTAGGTCTGAGGCATTCTCTCGCGCCTCGCGCAGATAACGTCGCGCCAGGTCGAATTCCTGCGCTTTCCAGGCAACCGCGGACAGATTATTCAGTATGAGCGCCGCGTCGTGCATCCGCCCGCCGGCGCGGGCGATTGCCAGCGCCTCGGTGAATAATGCCCTGGCGCTCTCGTAATCGTCCCGCGCAAGAATGGAGATACTGCCCAGACAGCGCAGCAGGCCGGGCAGGTCCCTGGGCGCGTGCGTCTGCGCCAGGCGGCGCGCTTCTGTGTAGTAACGCTGCGCCTCGCTATAGCTGCTGCGAGCCACGGCCGTGGCGCCCAGTTCTTTCAGCAGCGGGGATAGCAATGCCGGTTGCTTGAGCGTGCGCGCCAGCGCCAGCGCCTGAGAGAGATGCTCGTTGGCCCGGTCGTACTGCCCCTGACAGGCGGCGATTGTGCCTTTCTCAAAAAGATAGGCAGCCTGAAACGGATTCTGGTCAATGCCTGGCTCTCGCGCCTGTGCCAGCAGTTCCTCCGCTTCGGTGAAGCGGTGTTGCTGCCGTGCCACCCGTGCCAGCAACAAATAGCGCCGGGCGCGCAGCGACGGCGCTGTTGAGTTGGGAACAGGTTTTTCCAGAACCTGCTTCGCCGTTTGGGGCCGGCCCTGCCGCAAGTGGAACGATGCCAGCGCCAGCGCAATTTCAGCGCGCGTCTTCTGTTCGCCTCGCTCCGCTGCAATGTCTAAGGCGCGCACGATGTGAGGTAGCTCGACTTCCAGGATCGCGTCGTCGGGCTCCTGCGCCAGAAGGCCGGCGAAATAGCCCAGGAAACGCCCAGACAGCCCATCAGGTTGCGAAAGCCCTGCTGCGAATTTCTGAAGCAGCGGGTGCAACCGGTAGCGGTCGTGCTCAACCGCTTCCAAAAGCGATAGGCTGTGGAGCAGCCGCAACCCATCGAGCGCCTCTCCCGGCGCCACCCCGCCGACGGCGGCGGCTGCCCGCGCGTCAAAGCCATGACCGCAGAAAACTGCAAGGGCAGCGAAGAGGTTGCTTTTGTCTGCAGGCAAGGCCTCGACGCCGGCGCGAAAGACCTGGTATACGGTCAACTCCTCGGCGCGCAGCGTTTCCAAGGGCTGTGGCGCAGTTCGCAGGCGGGCAAGCAAATCCTGTGCACGCCGGCCCGGCTCCCAGGCCAGCTGCCCGGCGGCAATAGTTAGCGCCAGGGGATGGTGCCCCACAAATTGCGCCAGCCGTAAGAGCGCCTCTTCCTCGATCTGCACGCGTTCCGGTCCCAGAAAGTGGGAAAACAATCGTAGACTGCCAGACCCATCGGGCGCAAGCGGCGGTAACTCAATCTGTTGGCCCCGTTGGGCCACGCGCAAATTGCGCTTTCTGGTGGTCACCAGCACGGCGGCGGGCCCCGTGGGCGGAAGCAATGCTTCCACGCCGGCGCTGTCCACAGCATCATCCAGGATCATAAGCAGGCGACGATCGGCGAGCAGGTTGCGCACGACGCGCGCGCGGCTATCTATATCGCCATAGGTCGTCAAATCCACGCCGAAAGCGCGCCCGAATGTGTTTAGGATGGTCATGCTGTCTGAGGCCGAAAGGCGCGCCCAGAGGACGCCATCGGGAAAGTCTGAACGTAGTTCATATGCCAGCCGCGCCGCCAGCGTTGTCTTACCCACGCCGGGCATTCCATGAACGATAAATAAGCCTCCCCCGCGTAACTGCCCGCGCAACCGCCGGCGAATTTCCTCACGACCGACAAAGAATGGCGTATCGGCAATAACCTGAAATGGCGCCTTGTTCGCCGGCGCTTGCCGACGCCGGCTCGTTTTCTGGCGCCAGGCAGACAGGAGCGCTCGTTCCTCTGGACTGCCGGCGATGTGCTGCAAGTCTGACAGTGGTGGATGGCCTGCGGCCCGCAAAACACGGTCGGCCTCCCGCGGTTCAAGATGCAACACCGCCAGCAGGCGCACGAGCGATTGCCAGTCACGCGGACGCTGCACGCGCCCTGTGATCCAGTTGACGATCGTACTCTTCGGCAGGTCGCTCAGCCGCGCCAGCTGTCCGGGCTTGTAGGCGGCGCGACTCACGTAATGGCTCAGAATGTCGGCAAAGGCGTCGTCCATCTTCTCAAGTAAACGGTAGCTTCAAAATGGCGCGGGGCAAAAGTGGTACGGTTCTGATACGAATTTGGGCGCAACTGTGTCAGACAGGCGAACGTGAGCCGCGTACCCTCAGAGACGATGCGCCGTTGTCCCGCGGGCCAGCGGCGCCACGATCCTACCAGTCTTTTTAGGAGGTTACGAATGATTGTACTCAAAGCTCCTCTATTGTTTGTGCTCATCTTGCTGCTGGCAGCCTGCACATTGTCGCCGTCTGGCGAGCCAGCAGATGAAGACCTGGCGAGAATGATGTCGACGGTGCCTACTGAGCGCGTGCCCACGTCGACGCCAACGCCCGAAGATACCGCGTCCCCTGCGCCCGAGAATACGGCGACCCCCAAGCACACGGAGACACCAGAGCCGTCGCCAACGGCTGTGCTCCCTGCACCTGCCATGCACCGTGGCGATGCGCAGCGCACAGGCGTTTATGAGGTTGAGGAAGCGCCGAGGGAAGGCGAGCTGGTATGGCAATTCGAGACCGATAATGAAGTGCACTCTTCACCCATCGTCGCCGGCGACGTGGTCTATTTTGGTAGCGACGATCGAAATCTATACGCGGTCAATGCCGAAAGCGGCGACGAAATGTGGCGCTTTAAGACGACGGGAACGATTTTCTCGTCGCCGGCTGTCACGGGGGGCGTTGTCTACGTCGGTAGCCGTGGCCTTTATGCTATCGATGCTGCCACGGGCGACGAAGTGTGGCACTTCCAGCCGGGACTGACCACGTTCCGTTCCTCTCCCGTGGTTTCTGATGGGGTCGTTTACGTGGGCGCCGATGATTCGCGGCTCTATGCCCTCGACGCTGCCACAGGCGACACGCTGTGGATGTTCACCGGACGCGGGCCCATGCTTTCCTCGCCGGCCCTTTATGACGGGCGCGTCTATATTGGCTCGGAGTCGGGCCTGCTCTATGCTGTCGATGCCCAGAGTGGCGAAGAGGTGTGGCAGGTGGCGTTGGAGCGCGGTATTTATGCCACTCCCACCATCGTTGCCGGGGTGCTATACGCCGGCGATTTGGGCGGCACGTTCCACGCGCTTGATGCGGAGGATGGCTCGGCTATCTGGCAGTTCAGCGCCGAGCAGCCGTTTGTATCCTCTGCCGGCGTTGCCGGCGACGTGGTTTTTGTGGGTAATCTGGACCAGCATCTCTATGCTCTGGACGCCGCCAGCGGCGAGGAAGTGTGGCGCTTCAGAACGCGGCACGAAGTCTATGGCTCGCCCAGCATCGCCGACGGTGTGGTATACGTCGGTAGCGATGACAGGAACCTGTATGCCGTCGACGCCACCACCGGCGAGGAGATCTGGCGCTTCCAGACCGGCGGTTTTGTCGGTAGCGCCGCCTTCGTTGCCAATGGAACCGTCTATTTCGGCAGTTACGACGGCAGCGTCTACGCCGTGCGCTGACACACGGCTTCGATCTCGTCGATTTCTTTGGGCGGTTCCGGTAACAGTTGGGGACCGTCCTCGGCGATCAGGACGCCGCTTTCGATGCGAATGCCGATGCCTTCGTCCGGCATGGCAATCCACGGTTCAATGACCAGCACGACGCCCGGTTCCAGCGGCCGATCCGGATCCGTGACGGGGTCGTGTATGTTCAAGCCCACGGGATGTCCGGCAGTGCCGTAGCCGTACTGCGCCAGATCGTACTGCTCTAAGACATCATAAACCGCCTTGTGCACGTCGCGCTGCGTTGCGCCCGGCTGCATAGCGGCGATGGCTTTCTTTTGCGCTTCCAGAACGGCGGCGTAAAGCTCCTTTTGCCGCGGCGTAAAACGGCCGTTGGCAGGGAAGGTGATCGTGATGTCCGAGCTGTAGCCGCGATAGGCGATGCCCGCGTCGACCAGCACCAGGTCGCCGTCGCAGATTTTCTGGTTGTTGGCCATGTAGTGGCCTATGGCGGCGTTTTTTCCGGCGGCGACGATGATGCTGGCATCGTAATCGTCAAGGCAAAGGGCCAGGTCATCACCGCGTGTGGTAACTTCGTACTCGAAAATAGCCTGACCCAACGCCTCGTCGACGCCCGGCTTTAGCGCCTTCATCAGCTTCACGTAGATGTCGCTTTGGATGGCGAACGCCTGGCGCAGGTATTCAATTTCATGTGGCTCTTTGACCCAGCGCATGTCGTGGATCTTGGGCGCAATGTTGCGAAAATTCAGCCAGTAATAACGGTCACGCAGCTTGCGCGCACGCTGGTACTCGTCTGGTAGCACGTCATCCAGGCCCGGATTGCTCGGCGTATTGAGCCACACCACCTGTTCCATCATCAGGGCCCGGCCCAGGACCTTGTCGAGTTTGTCCAAAGAGCGCACTTGGGCCACGCCGCTCGAGCGCTCAACCTCGTCCGACGGGGCTTCTGCGCCGTCGATCAGCTTCTCTCGCTCGCCACGTTCTTCCACAAACAAAACTTCGGTGACCTCGTGACCGCGCCCCACTTGCGGTCCGCGCAGCGTTTCCCAGCGGTCGATGACGATGCCTTGTGGCGCCAGCACCAGGACGGCGTTTTTAGACTGCACGCCGGTCAGATACTGTAGGTTCTTGTCATAGAGCAGGGGATCGGGCGCGGGGCCCGATGACTGGATGATGGCAATTCCCTCTTCCATGCCGGCTAGCAGCCGTTGGCG
>CAYSMQ010000396.1:0-4820 GCA_964432035.1 uncultured Ardenticatenaceae bacterium | reverse complement strand
CTGGATAACTACGTCGAACCCGGCGCCTCAGGTGGGGGTATCTTCTACGCGGGCTATCATGTAGGCAACAATTGGTTTCGAGACGTTGACAAGCAGTTCGTCACCGGAAGGACGTTGCGTAAATTCACCGCTGCAGCGCTCAACGACACCGCTCTCAAAACCCTGACAACAGAGCTATCAGAACATGCAACGGCCGCGGCGGCTTCGTTGCCCGATGGCGGCGCACTACTCAATTTGGCGTCATCGAATACGGTCGTACGCTAGGACACGTTCCTCGATCCCGTGATACATGTAAAACTATGCCGACAATACCTATCTGATTCCCAAATCAGTCGCCAAGGAGGATAATGATGCCTCGCAGATACCTAAGGTTATTCGCGGTCGTGATGTTTGCTGCAGGGTGTGCGGCGCCTGAGGTTGAGCCAACCAGCACAGCAGTCAGCACACCTACGGCCCATCCAACCAGCACAGCAGTCGGCAATCCAACGCCCTACCCCGTGGGAAGCGTTCCGGCCGTCCTGGCAGCGGATGAGCGGTTCGATACTTTCCTGACCCTACTCGAGCAGACTGAGACCGTCATCGGGGGCAAAGAAGGGGTTTCGGTCGTTGCCTTTATGAGCAACCCTATGTGGGTAAATACTTTGTTTGCACCCACCAATCAAGCCTTTGAGGCCCTGCCAGAGGATGAGATCGACGAACTCTGGAACAATGAGAAGACCAGGCTCTCTTTACTCTACAGGCACATCGCCGAAAGACGCCAGACATTGGCCGAGTTCACCAGCGGCACCATCTTCACCCTGGCCGGGGCGACCGAAGTGCGCGTCAACGGCGAAACTGTGATAGTCGGCGGAGCAAAGATAATCGAGGCAGACATCGTGGGTGGGGGCGCCATCATTCATGTGGTCGACGCCCTGGTCCAGCCGCAGGCGCCCTAGACGCTGCGCCCAATAGCGTGCCGCTATCATGCGCGCGATGGCCTATAAAGCAAAAAGAGCCCTGAAGTAGATGAGGACTCTTCTAAACCTATATCACTCTGTTATAGGATATGGGAGCGACGGGTTTCGGTCGACACGGTGGATACATCTTGCCTTCATGCCCTTTGGCCCGTCATTACCGGCGCATTGACTCTATAACCGATTTAGCAGCATTTCATAATCTTCATGCGAACCTATCCAGAACCATACGATTTCATCGTCATCTCGTATGCCGAGAGCGCGATAGTTTAGACTGATACGTACTGAGTAGACAGGTCGTGTTGGATGAACCTTCTTGAAGTGCAAACCTGGATGAAAAGGCTCCTGTTCGAAAAGCCGGTATGCACTCCGAGCGCGCCTTTGAACCTGTTCATCCAACTGGTCAAAGGCCCGCCAAAATCGGTCGGTCGTATACGAGTTCACAGCTCATCACGATTCAATCGCTTCGACCGTCCCGCCCGATGTTCAGCAAGCGCTTCTTCAGCAAACTCTGCCAATTCATCCTGGCTCTCGGCAAATAGTGTTTCCCACCGTTCCTCGGACTCTATCTCCTTTAAGACGAGGGCGGCGATCACATCCTGTTCATCATCTGGCAGCTCTGAAGCCTTTGCGAACGCCTTTGCAAGTAATTCCGTCATCGTGTTCTTCTTCCCGTTTCGTGAATACTGTCTGTGGCTCACGCTCGACATTAGGAAAACGTCTGGTCAATTGTACCACACAGTGAGGCTCGCTGTGTTTTCACAATGGCTGCTCTACTCGCTCCCGCGATACCTCCACATCGATAGCCCATAAAACAAAAAGAGCCCTCAAGTAGATGAGGACTCTTCTAGGCCTAGAACATTCTGTTATAGGATACGGGAGCGACGGGACTCGAACCCGCGATCTCTGGCTTGACAGGCCAGCGTGTTAACCACTACACCACGCCCCCATAAGCGAATGGTAGTCTACCAGAGGGGGGGCGTTCTGTCAATAAAATTGCGATAAGAAATGTGGTTTTCGTGTCCTGTTACGCCCGCCGGTGGACGCCTGGTCTCACTCGCCTGCGCCCTGCTCCTCGTCCGCCGCAGAGGCATCCGAATCACGCTCCTCCGTTTCCACCGGCGGCGGCTCTAAGAGGAGATCGGCCGCCTCCATGGCCTCCGCCGGAAGCACCGTCCCCTCCCAGCTCTCAAAAGGCTCGCCCTCCTGCCGACCCAGCACAATGACGCGCCCCTTGGTGGCAAAAGGCGCTGAGCGCGCAGGGTCGCTGGGCCCAAAGATAGCCAGTGTGGCGCAGCCCACTGCTGCGGCGACGTGTGTGGGCCCTGTGTCGTTGCCCACGTATAGATCGGCCACTTCGCACAAGGCGCCCAATTCGCCCAGGCTCAGGCGGCCGGCCATGTTCGCCGACTCCCCGGACATGATACCGTCGATGGTCTTAGCAGCGTCGGTATCAGTCTCCGCGCCCACGAGCATGACCCGGGCGCGGTGCTTGCGCACCAGATGATTGCCCAGCAGCGCGAAACGCTCCTCGGGCCAACGCTTGTGCTCGTTGGGCCGCGCCGGGTTGTCTCCACCGCCCGGATGCAAGATTGCCAGCGGACGGTCGCCCGTCCAGTCCATCTCTTCCACCAGCAAATTCGTCGCCGTTGCGCGGTCACTGTCGCGCGGGAAGAACTCCATTTGCGCCCCAGCCTCGATGCCCAACGCCCGCGCCAGCTGGAGGTACCGTGCGCCGGCGTTCTGTACGTCGATCGGCGGTCTGACGGCGATGGTATGTGAGAAGCCGCGCCCGCCGCCGCTGAGCCCCACGCGCTGCGGAATCCGCGCTCGCCAGGCAATCCAGGCCAGGATACTGGAAGCGCTGGGCACAAAAACGGTGTCGTAGGATGCTTCCTGAAGGCGCTCCACGACTGCGCGCACGTCGTCCCACGTGCTATCCGGTTCGACCAGACGACCCGTGTCCACCAGATCCGAAAGATGCACGTTCGTGGCCACGGCCGGGCGCGCGTAACTGTGTAAGGCCCAATCAAAGCGCGTCTCCGGATACGTCTGCGCCAGCGCCGCCAACAGTGGCGTCGTCAGCATGGCCTGGCTCAGGCAGCAGGGCTTAAGAATCAGCGCCTTCTGCGGCGGCACAAACGAGCGCCGTCCAAAGAGGGCAAAGGGCACGCTGGCCAGGCGGGCGGCGAGGGAGAGGAGAGGGGTGTCTTGCATGGCGACTGGAGACTGGAGATTGGAGACTGGAGATTAGAGATTGGGGATTGAGCCGGGTTAATCTCTACTCTCTAATTACCAATCTCTAGTCCACCACAATCATCTCCTTCATCTGCTCGAATTTCGCCGGTCCGATGCCCGATACCTCCAGAATTTCGCCGATGCTGCCAAAAGGGCCGTTGGTCTGGCGGTAGTCCACGATGTTTTGGGCGGTGACGGGGCCGACGCCGGGAAGCGTCTCCAGTTCGGTAGCGCCTGCGGTGTTGATGTTGACAAGTCTCGTGCCCGGGTCTGAATCGGCCGAAACGACGATGGGCGGCGAAGTCGCCGGCCGCTGCTGCTGTTGGTCGGCGTCGGCTACGATTGCCGGTACGTGTACGTGCATGCCGTCGCTCAGGGGAAGGGCCAGATTAATCATCTCTCGCGCCGCTTCCTCGTGAAAGCCGCCGGCAGCCTGCACGGCGTCGGCCAGGATACTCCCCACCGGTAGTTCATGGACCGCGGGCTGATTTACCGCACCGGTCACGTAGACACGTAGCGGGCTGGGCGTGGGGCTGGGCGCCGTCGTCGGCGTCGGTTCCGGTGGCAATATCTCAATCGCCGCCGGGCGCGTGCGCTGCGCCAGCGTCATGCCCACCACGGCCATAATGGCGCCCACAAGGACGCCTGACACAAGCCAGACATATCCGCCCGTCCTCTCTTCCTCCGCCATCGCACCCTCCTGCAATGTGCAAAGTGTTCTACTATGAAGCGCTGGCAATACAGTTTACAGTCTACACACTACTTAACCACTACGCCACCGCTGTTCTGTAAACCCAGAGATTAGAGATTGGAGATTAGCGATTAACCCGCATCAATCTCCAATCTCCAGTCTCCAGTCATCCCTTCACCACCGCCACCGGCTTCAACCTCGCCACCTTTCTGGCAATGCCCGCATTGTGCACGACCTCGATTACGCGGTCCACGTCCTTGTAGGCCAGCGGCGCCTCTTCCGCCAGCCCGGGCATGCTGCCGGCGCGTACCCGCACACCCTGTTCTTCCAGCTCGTCGCGCAGATCTTCGCCCCACACGTCGCGCTTGGCCTGCGAGCGGCTCATCGTGCGCCCCGCGCCGTGGCAGGTGGAGCCAAAGGTTTGCGACATGGAGCCTTCTGTGCCTACAAGCACCCAGCTCGCCGTGCCCATGGAGCCCGGCACCAGCACCGGCTGCCCGATGTCACGGTAGGCGTCCGGCAGTTCGCGGGATCCTGGGCCAAAGGCGCGCGTGGCGCCCTTGCGGTGCACGCACACCTTCGCGCGCCGGCCGTTCAGGTCATGCTCTTCGATCTTGGCCATGTTGTGCGCGATGTCATAGATCTGGAAAACCCAGTAATTATCGACCTTGTCCGCCAAGACTTGTTCGAAACTACGACGGATCAGGTGTAAGAGCACCTGGCGATTGCAAAAGGCATAGTTCGCCGCGGCGCGCATAGCGCCCAAATAGTCCTGCCCTTCCTGACTGCTCAACGGCGCGCAAACCAACTCGCGGTCCGGAAGCTCGATGTTGTACGCTTTCAGCGTTTTCTGGAACCGTTTTACGTAATCGCTGCACACTTGGTGCCCAAAGCCGCGCGATCCGCTGTGGATCTGGGCCACGACGCGCCCCGGCTTG
>CAYSMQ010000395.1:0-4829 GCA_964432035.1 uncultured Ardenticatenaceae bacterium | reverse complement strand
CAACATAATTTCGGCCGTCGCGGCATCGCGTTCATGGTAGAAAACGGTCACGTATTGCCCGCTTTGTGACAGTGACGGACCCCAGAACGCTTCTTGTGGCGGCGAGAGCAACCAGCGTTGCGCGCCGCGGCGGTAGACGTGCGTTTGCTCCAGCCAGGCGCTCTCCTCGTTAAGCTCGCCGCCGGAAATCGTATACGCGTGCCGCGTGGTTACGTACGCTTCCTGCAGGTCGGGCGCCCAGGAGATGCCTGAGACGGTGGCCCCTTCATTTGTGGGCTCAAACCCTAGCGCCGTCGCCGCCCCGGCAAAGAGAAGTTCTTGTTCCAATAGTTGCTGCTGTGTTTCGGTCCAGCGCGGATCGCGTCCGGAGAGCAGCGTGGTCAGCAGTTCTTTGTCCCCCTGCACCGTAGCGCGCAGAGCCAGGGTGTGGCTGGAGCGCACGTCCCGCTCGCGCGCCTCCCTGTTGCGCTCGGCTTGTTGAGTGATGCCTCGCCACAGAAGAGCAGCCGAGACCAGCACGACGAGCAGAAGCACGGCAATCTGCCTCAGACGGCGGGACGAAAATTGCTTCTCGGCGGCGCCGCTTGAGGAGTCAGGATCCGAGCCCAGCTCCTCGTCCGTGCGCCAGTTGAAGTTCATACGGTCTTACACCCCGACGTAAAACGACTTGTGAATCGTTGTATATGCGAATAGTGTCATAAGTTCGCTGCTACTGCCGTTTCACCCATATAGATGACCTGCAGTATTCAAAGAAGTGAAAAACGAGTTGGCGGTACGGCCTACCATCATTTTGCAGGGACGGCCTGAGCAAATCAAGCGCGCGGGGCAGAGCGCGCACGAACCAGTACCCGTCCAGCGACCATGTACCCGCGCCGTTCAAATCGTCCTCGTTGGAAATGGCCGAGTCGAGAACGACGCGCTCCGTTTGCAGGTCATAGATCATCGCACCTGTTTGCCCGTCGCGTTGCATGCGAAGCGCGAGGTAACGTGGATGCTCCAGGTAGTTCAAGCCGAACCACGGTTCGCCCCCGCCACCGCCACGAAACCTATCGAGAATAGAGATTTGCGGCGTCGTCTCAGACACGAACGACGATTCGGCGTTCAAGGAAACGGCAAAGAGTAGACTCTCACTTGCATCACTGGCAGCGCCTAACACCAGAATCGTGTTTTCCCGGTAGGGATGAGGGGCAGCCCATGTGAGTCGCAACGGCCTCGCCGGTTGGCTCGCGGGCTCATAGAGGGCTTCCAACTCGTCGGAGGTTACCAGCTGCAGGGTCTCGCCATTCGCAGTGTTAAAGAGCGAAACGGTGTAATGCGGCGCGCTACCCGCCTGTCCAACGTAGATGAAGTTATTCTCGTCCAACCAATACGGTTGGGCTGCTAGATTGGCTTCAATCTCTTGCCACTGCGTGCGGTCTTCCGCCAAGTAGCGAAGCCTGCCGTCGAAGATATCAAATGCCAACGACAGCCGACCAGTGGGAGACCAGATGGGTATACCCGGAAGCTGCTCTAAGGCACAGCCTTCTGGTGTGCAGCTTGCCGGATCGAGAAGCGAAACTTCTGGCGTGAAGAATTCATCATTGCTGCTCTGCGAATACTCCCAGACCACCATGCGCTCACCACTTGGATCGCTCACTTGCCACGGAAGAAGAATGAGGGCGCTTTCTCCCTCTTGCGAAATGACAAAGGGCGACTCGTCTCCGCGTTGTAAGTAAGATGTAAGCTCGAGCATGCCATCTTGTGCCGGAGACTGTCCACTCAGCAGGTAGCCATTTCCATCAGGAACTGCAGCCACGACAGCGTTCTCAAAGCCTGCTTCAAGGTCCTGAGACCATTCTCCAGTCAGCAGCGAGTAACGGTAGAGGTCAATGCCGTCGCCGTCGTTGCAAAGGGCGACAATGTCCTGCTGTGGCGCCAGGTCAGGCGGAAGTGGCTGGGCCATCTCCTGCGCCTCGCGTGCTTTTTCAAACATGAAGTCCGACCAGTCGGACCACAGCGCCGAAGGGTTGCCGGGCTGGTAATCGGTCAAAAAACTGACCCAGGCCCAGAAACTACCGTTCAGTACCAGACTGCGCTGTAACTCGAGGAGGGGGTCACGTCGCATCGAGAGATTACGCTGCATAAAGTCAATGAAGGCATGTATCTCAGGCGGCGCTTCTTGGCCTGGCTCCAAGGGCGTCCGAGGGCGTGATAGCGCAACCATGTGATCGATAGATGTCGGCGCGTCGACGAGGTAAAGATAGTCTTCGGTTTGAATCGGCGCAGAGCGCAGGTTCAAGCGGCTCAACTGCCAGTCGAGCAACGCTTCCTGATAGATGGCCGTTTCACAGCAACTGTATTGCAACACGCGTATCATTGCCGCAGAAAGAAGTTGACGGGCGTAACCACGAAAGAGCGCGGCATAGGCCGCTTCGTCCGCCGGCAATCCGACGAGGGTCGGCGTGGGCAAAATTAACTCGCGATCGCCTGAAAGCCGCTGCTCGCCATTGGCGGCAAAGAGCACGCTCTGGGGATCGCTTTCCAGTCGCAGCGACATTCTGAAATCATCCGGGCAACTCATCAGCGTGCGGCACATTTCTAGCAGCTTGCGTTCCAGATCGTCGCCCAGCCGCTGCGCAAGTTCCTCGTCGCGCGGTCGGTAGGCAAGCTGCAGGGCCTCACCCGTGCGCGTGCGCCAGGCGCCGCCCCAGAATTCGTCCGTGGGCGGCGAAAACAGCCAGCGCTGGCTGCCCTCGCGGAAAACCTGCGTCTGGGTCAATGTGACCGTTTCTGTCAGCCCCGCTCCCGCGTCCACGACAAAGCGTCGCCGCGCCGTAAGCACAGCTTCGGTCAACTCCGGATTTAACTCCACCTCCGGCGGCGTTGACTCTTCACCCTGCAGCTCAAAATCCAGAACGCGGGCCGTTTCCTCGAAGAGCAGTCCGCGCGCTAAGCGTTCTTTCTGTGAGTCGGTCCACGTGGCGCTGCGTCCAGAAAGTAGCGTGACGAACAGCTCTTCATCCTGCTGCGATGCCGCGCGGTGGGAAAGGGAATAACTGGTGCGCACCTCGTCACGCACCATCTCCGTGGCCTCGTCCACGCGCTCCTGCACCTGTCTCCAGGTAACGTATGCGCCGCCTGCCAAAAGGACCACGACAAGCAGGAGCCAGGGCCAGCGGCGTCCCGGACGATTGTCTTGATTGTCGGCTGCAGAGTCAGGTTGGTCCCAGCTGCGCTCGTCTTCTGTCTGCCACTCAAAGCTCATGTGTCACCATATAGCCAGCGATAAACGGCGTGCCCGCTGTAGATGCGTTGAATGTAGGCGCGCGTCTCGCTGTAATCGACTGTCTCCAGATAAAGGTCGGGATCGTCAGGCGCCTGCGCATGCCAGCGCGCGGCGTTTCCCGGCCCACCGTTGTATGCCGACAGCGCAGCGTAGACGTCACCGTCAAACGCGTCTAGCTGCTGATCCAGATAGTAAGCGCCAAAGGCCAATCCCACGTGAGGGCGGTGCAAGTCATCGACCGTGTAGTCGGGCCAGCCCAGGCGACCGGCGATATCCTGACCGGTGGCAGGCATGACCTGGCTGAGACCCTGGGCGCCGGCGTGCGAGGCGATAAAGCTCTCATAGAGGCTTTCCTGGCGCACCAAGGCAAATTGCAGCAGCGGATCATAGCCATACTGCCGGGCCAGATCCAAAATCATTTCCTGATAGTAGACCGGATAACTGAGGCGGCCGATAAAACGCGGCGCTTCGAACACGTCGTTTCCGCTCAATGCAAACAACGTGTCGGCGGCAATGATCGAGGAGCGGTAGAGTCCAAGATCGCGGAAGTAAATCGCCAGCCGGTAGGTAGCCAGCGCGTCGCGGGCGTGGGCCAGGCGTACGTCTTCCAATTCGCGCTTGCCCTCGGCGAAGAGACCCAGGCGCCATAAGGTCTCGCCGCGCAGGAGGCGCGCATCTTGCGCCAACGCTTCGTTCAATTCGCTGCTAACCTCTTCGTCTTCGCCTTCTGTGGTTGCCCACTCGGCAAGCCAGGCTTCGGCCTCCGCCTTCTCCTGTGCGTCGGGCGCGTCCAAATCCAGGCCCGGCGCCGGCTCAAAGGGCTCGAGGCCGTGGGCCAGGTCGCGGGCGCGCAGCGCATAGTAGCCTGCCCCGCTCAGATTGGTCGCGGTGACCACGTAGGCCTCTCTTTGCTCTTCAGGGGCCGTGCGCAGCAGCCAGACAAGGGCCGCGGCGCCTAATTCGTTCTGTGTATAATTGTCCGCTAACTGCTGCCAGGTTCCTTGCGCCGCAGCCTCGTCTCCGGCCTGCCAGGCGAGCGTCGCCGCACGATAGAGGGCGCGCGGCGCATCCTCGTGTTGCGGATAGGCTTCGGCGTAAGAGAGATATGACTCGCGGGCGCGCCCCCCGTCGCCCAGCTGCTCTACAAGCGCGGCCCTCGACCAGGCCGCAAAACGCGCTTCTTCACTCTCTGGATGCTGGGCCACGACGGCTTCGTAGGCAGCAACGGCATTCTCCGTCTGTCCCGCGCGGGCCAGCATTTTTGCACGCTCCACAGCTGCCTCGGCCGCGTGCGGCGCGCCTTCGTCATCTGCTCCATAGAGACCATAGGCTTCCAATTGGGCCAGGGCAGCCTCCAGGTTACCCAACGCCTCGTAACACCAGGCCAGATAGAGGCGCGTGTCGGCGCGGTAGGTGTCGGGATTCGCTTGAATATAGCTGTCAAATGCGGGAATGGCCGGCTCGTAAGCGCCGGCGTAGTAATCGACGAGGCCACGTTGGAAAGGATCGACGTCCACACCGGCGTCAATAAGCTCAACCAGCCCCAGGTAACTATGGTAGCTCC
>CAYSMQ010000394.1:0-4837 GCA_964432035.1 uncultured Ardenticatenaceae bacterium | reverse complement strand
CTAGGCGCCGGCTTTCTGGCGGTGGTGGAGACGGGGCGCTTTCACTACTGGGGCGAGGACGCCGAGGAGCCGCTGTCAGACGGCTGGTGGTTCTGGCAGCAATGCGGGCATTGCATCTACGAGATTAAGCCGGGCGGGACCTGGGAGCGTGACCTGCAGTGGGCCGTGCCGGCGACGGCGATGGTGGACACGCTGGCGGGGCCGCAGCCGGTGCATGACGACCGCTTGATTTCGGCGGCGCTGGTTTCCGTGTATGACGAGCTGGTGCTAGAGGGTGCGCTGCGGACGGGGCAGGGCAAGGCGGCGGTGATTAAGGGGCGGGATCCGTTGGACGAGATGGAGTTCTAAGTCGATAAACCTTATGCCCGGGCTCGCTTTCACTCGGGTCGCGGACTAGAAGGTATGTAGGTCTTAATGGTGAAACAGGTCGTAAAACCGAGCCTGCGGTATAGATTAATGCCCATCTGCGAAGATTGGAGCATACCGACACGGAAACCTCGTTCCCGGGCATCAAGCAACGCCCGTAAGGTTATCGCTGAGCCAAATCCCTGCCGCCGTGCTGCCGGCACTGTGCCCACCGCGTAAATCCCGGCGACGCCCGTCGCATAGAACACCGAAGCCCACGATACCGGTTCTCCGTTGATCAGACCAAGGTAATGCTGCATGTCCGATTCGAGATCAAATCCGTAGCGGGTCCACAGATCCATTATCAATGCGCCGAGTGTCTTTCCCTCGCCTAACCGGCGAATCCATCCGTGCTTTTCTTTCATGGTCTCGGCATTATCAATACGTTCTATCTTAAGTCCCTCTCGGGTTCTGATGTTCTCATTTAGCGTCTTTAGGTCGACGGCCATCGCAGGCCGCTCTTCTCCTAACGCGAATCCCTTTGTTACCAGACGCTGCTCAAGATCGGTGGGTAAATCGCCAGGACAAAGCCGCCAGTGGGGCATGACACCTCTAGAGCGAAAATAGTCGTTGGTCTCCTCGATCGCGGAATCAACCTCGCCGGTAGAGAGACGGCAGCGAAGGACTGTGTTAGTCACCCGGTTAGGGATGCCCGGAGAGGCCAAGCGGATCATATCTTCACCCTGATAAACTTCTACATCAGGGACAACGGAAAAGCAGAGGAACGAATCGAAGTAGTGCTCTTCGCTTACTCTCCTCAGTGCATCTTCCGAGGTGTCGATTAATACATTGTTCATCGTGAACCGACCTTGACCTAAAACCACCGCTCTTGCTCCACGGTTCTTTGCATGGTGATTGGTTGCTGGCGTCGGCACGCTTACGTCAGCACGACAACCGTGGCCAGCTAGACCCGTGGCGACGAGTAACTATTGGAAAGAAATACAGCTGATTCTCGTGGAATCTGGAACGAGTACTGGAGATATTTTCGTGAGTATCCTGGGCGCGGATGAGAATCGGCCTACAGCGTTAATGCGCTTAACAGCATAAACCATGACGAGCCCAATAGCAATACCCACTGAGTTCGCAATATCCGTGACGTCCGCCACCCTGCCTGGTCCGGCCCGGCATCCCCTGCTACACTTCTTAGCGTTCGAGCTATGCTATAATCTCATAGCAACGCCAGACAACGCGAGGAGACCAACCACCATGCCCACCTACCACACCCAACCACAACACACCTGGCGCGATCGCTTCACCCAGCGCGAGCTGCGCCTGATCAAGAAGCGCGCACTTACGCGGAGAATAACCCCGCCGGCCTGCCCGGCCACAACCTGCTGCTGATCATCGCCCGGCTGAGCGGGGCGCTGGACACGCTGCCGCTGCACGAGGTGTCGCCGGATGTCGAGGAGCTGTTGCGCGACTTCTTTGAGCAGAAGTGGCTGGAGGGCAAGTTGACGGAGATGTGGACGGGCGAGGATATTCAGGGTGTGGTGGCGGTGTTGGCGCCGTATTTGGGGGAGTAGTGGCCGAAAACTTGCGGCAGGATAACGATGTCCAGTTTGAAGAAAATCTTTAGAAGTCCCGCTTAGGGCCAGCGTCGTGGGCGCAGTTTGTCATCCGACAGTACGTCTTGAGCTGCAGACCAGATTGCCACGGGCACTGCCAGGACGCTGATCAGAATCTCCTGGAACTTCTGTAGGAACCGTGGAGACGCTGTCATTGTTTTGTCCGCCGCAGCCCCTTCCATTGTATTCGAACGCGCCATGGCTGGCCGTTGCGTTCGCGGCGTTTCAGCCAGCTGTTCGTCACGCGACATGCCTTGCTCTGCGCGGGCTTCACCGGTCACCGGAATCGCGTTTTCGTCGGGTACCACCCGTGCCCCATAATGATTCGCGTAAACCTGAGTAAACTCAGCCCCCAGAAAGACAATTTGGGCTGCATAATACACCCACACCAGTAGGACGATCATTGACCCCGCCGCGCCATAGGTGGATGCCGTTGCACTCTGGCCAAGATAAAGTCCAATGGCCCATCTCCCAATGGAAAAGAGCGCAGCTGTTACTAGCGCGCCATGCCAGACATCTCGCCAGCGGATCGTAACGTCTGGAATTACCTTAAAAATCAAGGCGAACAGCAGCGCCGTAACGCCAAAAGAGATCAAGTAATTCACGATCCTCGCCAAAATCAAAGTGCCGGGGGCCAATCCACCTAGAAATTCTGCCACGACCGACAAGGCTGTGCTTAGTACCAGGGAAACCAGCAACAAGAAGCCGACTGTCAGGACCATCGTGAAAGAGAAGAAGCGGTCTTTGAGCGTGCCTACGATGCCACGACCGGGACGTGGTTGTACTTCCCAGATCGTGTTCATCGCATCCTGCAGTTGGGCAAAGGCGCCTGAAGCACCGAGGAACAAAGTAACCACACTGATTATACCTGCGATTAAACCCGTCTCGGGATCGGAAGCATTGTCCAGAATCGTAGCAATACCCTCTGCTCCGTTTTGCCCTACTAATTGACTGGCCTGAGTCACGAGGCGCTCCTGTACGGCCTGCCGATCAAAGAACTGTCCGGCGATTGCCAGCGCCAGTATCAATAGGGGCGGTAACGAAAAGATTGTGTAATAAGACAAAGCGGCTGCCAGGCGTGACGCCTTATCCTCCTGCCATTCTTTAATCGTCTCAGATAGAAGAAAACGCACTTTTTGCCACATATACGCTCCTCTTTCGTGTTCGCTTCTCTTAATTCTCGTTGATGCAAACTGGGACAGCAATAGGTTGTTTCCCTACCAACGAAGATAGCGTGCGCGTCAATTCTACTGAATTAGACTAATTCCACTCGCGCTACTTGTCCTGCTGTGCGCTCATCTTCACCCGCCACCCTTCGGTCTCCCCTTGCGCTGTTGCAATTCTCGCAAATCAATGAATTTGACCCGCACCTTAATCAGCGCCCTTTTGACGCGCACGTGCCGTCGCGCTATGCAATGGGCAGCGCTGGCTCATACGCAACCGTCACACGAAGTGCCCTACTCGGGCGTCGAACTCGCCGACATCGGCGAAGACTGCCCCTAACGCAGCCGGTGTACGACGAGCTGGTGCTGGGGGGTGCTCAGGACCGTGCAAGGCAAGGCGGCGGTGATTAAGGGGCGGGATCCGTTGGAGGGGATGGAGTTTTGACTTTCTGGAAAAGTTATCGGGACATTCACGCCAGTTACTATATTCTACTCGGAACGTAGGTTGACAGACTGCGCTCAGCCGTCTATCTTGAATGCTAGGCTCGAGCCACTCCATCGCACAGTAGTGAACAGCGCTTCACCAATCATCCGAAAGCGTAGTTGGCCCGCAAACCATCTACACAACCAACAGAAAAGGACCGAGAATGGCGCAAACAATTCGGTGTCCATGCTGTGGTAACGTTCTGTTTGTCGTTCACGAGGCCCACGATCGACGAATGTCATGGACCACATATGCTTGTAGAAACCACGCCTGTAAGAGATGCAGCGGCAAGTGTAAGTACTGGGAAAAGCAATTTACGGAAAGGGAGCAACCCAGCCAAAAACGAACCCGCAGACCCGGACGCTACCATCCAAAATAGCTGGACGCTAGCGTGATAGCGCAATCCGCACTGTTGAATCTCAGCTAAAGGGAGGTTTCCCCCCATGGACTTCGCCAAGTTCAACTTAAACTCTCCTCAGAGAAAGGCGCTGTGGCAGCAGCAGCGAGAGCCGGTTCAGGCGCTCCTTGAACAGATCAAACTTGAGGCCTTTGATGGCGAGGCGTCGCTGGAAGAAGATTACGTCTCCCGCTTTTCCGGCCTGGCGCGACCCAACATGGCGCTAGGTACTACCACCGATCTCGCTGGCTTTCTCGCCGTATGCGTTTCGCCAAGGCAAGCAAATCAACTGCGCGTGATGGCCAGCAATGGGCACACGGCAGCCCGTTATGATACACGGCCCGAAGAGCTCGCAGAAGCCCTGGCCCGAGGCCTGCGGCGCTGGCTCGCCCAGCCAATGTACCGGCAGGCGCGCACAACCCCATGACGCGGAGAACGACCCCGCCGGCCTACCCGGCCACAACCTGCCGCTGATCATCGCTCGGCTGAGCGAGGCGCTGGACACGCTGCCTCTGCACGAGGTGTCGCCCGATGTCGAGGAGTTGTTGCGTGATTTCTTTGAGCAGAAGTGGCTGGAGGGGAAGTTGACGGAGATGTGGACGGATGAGGATATTCGGGGCGTGGTGGCGGTGTTGGCGCCGTATTTGTCAGGATAACTGGTAGCTCACGAGAACTTTGTAACGTGTCTGCTACTCGGCCTGTTTTGCAGGCGGGAGAGTTCAAAACACAATGTCTGACTTATCAAGTATCGATAAGCTAAAGTTTGAGCGTCTGTTTGAGATGAACACTGGTTATGTTCTAGATTTCTCAAACAGAACATTTT
>CAYSMQ010000393.1:0-4844 GCA_964432035.1 uncultured Ardenticatenaceae bacterium | reverse complement strand
ATATTCGGGGGCGCGGCCTTTTTTGGGCACTAGAGCTTGTACGCCATCGCGACAGTAAGGCGCCCTTTCCCGCGTCAGACAACGTGGCCTGGCGCATCTGGGAGCGCGCCTTTGAGCTGGGACTCATCGTGTACTACTCGCAGGGCTGCGCCAACGGAAGAGACGGCGATCTGATCCTGGTGGGGCCGCCCTTGATCGTCAACAAAGCTCAGATCCGCGAGCTTGTTACGCTGCTAGCAACGGCCGTGACGGATGTCTTAGAAGATTAGCAGCGTTGTTTGTGGTGGCGGTTCGTGTCGCGCCCTGACTACGCCGAATCAGGGTTGTTCGGCGACCGCCATCGTTAACGTCAGGGGCTCACCATCACGCACAATGTGCAGGGTGACTTCGTCGCCGACGCGCGTGGAGATTTCCAGGTACTCGTTGAGATCGTCCCACTCGCCCACCTCCTGTTCGTCGATGCCTACCACAATGTCTCCACCTGCCAAGAGACGCTGGTTACCCACGATCACTTCCCGTTGCGCACCGCGCAACCCGGCCTGCGCCGCTGGACCATCGCGATATATCTGCGCGACAAGGATACCGTCGTTAACCGGCAGCTCGAGCGCGCGGACCAGACCAGGCGCAATGTCATAACCCAGAAAACCCAGCCAGGGATGAGGATAGTATCCTTGCTCAATAAGGGCGGGAAGGACGCGCTTGACCGTATCGACGGGGACCGCAAACCCGATTCCTTGTGCATCCTGGCGGATGGCCGTGTTCACGCCGATGACGCGACCCCGTGAATCGAGTAGGGGCCCGCCTGAGTTACCAGGGTTAATCGCCGCGTCCGTTTGCACAACATTAAAGATGACGTTCTCTTCACTGGTCTGCAAAGGGCGGCCTAAGGCGCTGATCACGCCCACAGTCAGCGTTCTATCCAATCCGAAGGGATTACCAATGGCAACGGCGCGCTGCCCAACCCGCAGCGAAGACGAATCTCCAAGTTCTACCGGTGTAAGCGAGTCTGGCGGACTTTCAATACGCAAGAGCGCCAGGTCATTTGGCGGATCAATGCCTACCACTGTGGCTTCCAGCGTCGATTCATCTGCCAGCGTAACGGCGATGCTATCGGCGCCTTCTATGACGTGATAATTGGTGACGACATGCCCCTCCTCGTCCAGAATAAAGCCCGAGCCGGTGCCCTCGCCGGGCACGGCCCCAAAGAAGAAGTTCATGGTTGTGACACGACTGGTGATGTGTACAACGGCCTGCCCTGCCCTTTCATACAGGTTGGTGATTAGCTCCTCTTCCACGTCAAGAGGCGCCATGAAGTCATCAGGGAGTAACGTTGGCGTAGGTTGAGCAGTAACCTCCAGCGGATCCTCAGCGGCGGCAGGCGCCGATTCCTCGACAGGAGGTTGCTCTGTCGCCTGCGGGGCAAGCGTTGGTTCTACGGTTGCCGTCGGTGGCGCGGTCGTAGGAGTAGGCGCTTCCTGGAGGACCGCACAGGCCAATGTGGACCAGAGTATGGCAAATAGCGCGACGGCGATGCGTCGCGAATCAGTCACTTGAGACAAAACAGACTAGCGTTCTCGTGCATTCACGCGTTCACGCTGTTTCGTATTCACGTGTTGGGCGCGAATGGCAACGAGCTGTTCTTCACCGGCGCCGATCTCCAGCGCATATCGTAAGACGACCTCAAGAGCGAGCAAACCCTCATGATAGTGAACGCTGTCAGGCACGCTGTCGCCGATCAGCCGCACCTCATCACCGCTATCGGGGTTTCGCACGCCGGGACGTTCCTCATCCTCAATGAATTGCAACACTTTGCGCCCTTTGAAAAGCACAGACACGTAATCTGGCGACAACTCCGACAGTGCGCACCACTCTACTCGTACCGCATCCTCACCCTGATTAGACCAGGCATACTCTACAACGAGCTCGCCGTCCTGAAGCCGGTAGGTCTTCTTCACTGTGAGATCAGAGGAGAGGTCACGTTTGTAACTGACTTCACTCTCATCGACAACGGTCTGAAGCCACTCACCCGCATCGGCAGGGTCGGCGTCGTCAACTTGAATGTAGTCGGTAAAGGCGCGTCGCTGCACGGGGATCGACCGACGCTCCACTTCCGAATCTTGCTCGCGAATCAGTAGCTCGAACGGTCCGCGCTCTCCTTCCCAAACCCAGTCGGGAAGATAGACACCCATGCGCGTCGGGGCTGCTTCTGCAGTAAGCCGCGCATCGGCCACCAGAGGCTGGGGTCGGTAGTCGTCAGGCAGCTTCCTGTCCCATGTTAATGTGGTGCGCTCAGGTAACGGCGCGTCGCCCTTATACTCCGTCAGTCCCACAGCGCGTTGGTTGCCCACATATTGCTTGCCGTCGGACAAATCGAACCAATAAAGCACGCGTCCACCGGCCGGCGTTGTAACAATCAGGTTGCGACCATCAGACAAGAGGACTTCGTCCTGCTCGGCGCCGGTGAGATCCTCTTCACTGACCATGGTTTTCGGCGCCAGCGCCAGTTCGGCAGCGCGCAAGATGGGCAGCGAAGCGCCTGCGCCCTCCCAACCCCAATATCTCTCCTGACCGATGCCAACGCAACCAAACCCATGCTGGTGAGCGAGATAATTGTCAAGAGCCGCATCGTAGATAGCGCGGGCAGCCTTGGATTTACTTGTCTTCTTCTCATCCTGCAGCCGCTCGTCGAAGCTCTGCAGTTTGCTCCGAATATCGCCAAAAAACACGCGGAACTTGTTCAGCGTTTCCGAATTGGCATTATAGTCAAACCAATCCTCATACTTGGACGCTTTCTCAGGCCCTTCGCTGTTTTCCAAGACGCGGTCCATCCACAGCGCGTTACCGTCTGGAATAGGGCTCAGATTGCCGGCCGAAGCAGGCGCGTTTGTCAAATGGATCAACTCGACTTCCGGCAACGCTTCAATCAGCGTAAGAATCTGGTCCAGGCGATGCCATGTCTGGTTGGGCACGACGTCTTTGTCCCAACCCCACATGCCCATTGCGCTTGCATCTTCGGCATAGGTCAGGCAATGTGAATTGACGTTTGGATGATCTGCGCGCCGAGCAAGATACGTCTGTAGTTGCCGCGGCCGGCCAAACCAGACGGCAAAATTAAACAGATGTCTCAGCAAATGATCGTCATAAAGCAGCGTCAGAATGTGCGCGCCGACCTGACTGGTGACCACCACCGGCTCTGCAAGGCGAGCTTGTGCAAGAATATGGTCTTCGAGCAGCGTGAAGCGATAGCCGTTGCCGGCAATGATGGGCAGCAAATCCTGACGCCACGTGCGCTGCGGGTTCCAAAATGTCACGGGCGTCACGCCGAAGGCATCGTGAAGCACTTTCAGGTGCATCTCAACTTGCCGGGCGTTATCCCAATCATCTGAGGAATACGTCAGGTTCTGCGCATACGTCGAACCAAGTAACTCAAATTGGCCGGCGCGCAGGCCCTCCCAGATGAGTTGTAACGGTTCGGGATCCAACCATTGCAGCGCGTTAACCAGCGTACCCGAAATATGGATATTTATCGGAATCGAAGGGTGTGCGCGCAATACGCGCAACAATCCCTTATAACTGGTTCTCGTAGCCGTTAGTGACTCTTCAGTCAGATTCCGGTTGAAATGAAAGAGAAGGGGAACATGGATTGGCATTTGGTTCAGAACTCACATCACCACTTGTTTACAATTGCAATCTACAAACGGACCAATTTTAACGCTTATCGGCCCTAATCCAAAAAAGGCATACAAATACTCGAGTCAAACGCTTCCGATGTCGTGCGTGAAGGCCCTGGCTAAGCGCCTTTGCGCACACAGCGTAATTGTATCACACGTTGGCTCCGATCACGGATACAGACTCGTTGGTCGAGCCTTAAACCCACGACCCACACCGCGTGCTGTGCATTGGCGACGATGGGCCAGCCGTCACGAAGGCGCGCCGGAACCTTCTCGTTGATCATCAGATCGGAAATCTTTGTGCTCTTTCCGCCCATTCCAAGAGGCTGCAGACGCTCCCCGACCTGGCGCGTGCGCACCACAAGATCTCCGGCGCGGTCGGCGTCCACAGCTTCCTGCCAGGAACTGCGCTCCCTGATCGGCTCTTCCTGTGCAGGCGGACCACCGACATTAGCGTGCAACTGCCAGCCATTTTCCAGGTCTACCGTGCCGGGCACAACCAACGCTACCATCGACCCGGGTGGAAGCTGTGGCGCTCCCTCTTTGCGGTCGCTTTCCGGATCATAGAGTCGCAAGCTATCATATTCTACTTCCAGCACAAGGTTACCGGGTAAGCCAGATTCCGCACCAACGGGTCCCTGCTCTGCCACCCGACGTGCCTGTTCCAGCGGCGCATAGCTAACGTCGCGCAAGGACTTGCGCAACTGCCACACCGCCTGGCGCAACGTGCGGCGCCGGAGACTTAACGGGAGCGCCCGCCAGAGCTCGAGTTCCATAAGAATGGAATTCTCATCGTGCTCCGTCTGCAGGGACGACAGCGCGTCTTCCGTTTCAGACTCCAAAAAGGCGACATCCGCGCGCACCACATCCGCCGTGCGCAACAGGCGCTCGCGGATTTGAGGATTGTACGTTTCCAGCAATGGAAGAAGCTCGTGACGCAAGCGGTTGCGAAAGAAGGTCAAGTCTTCATTCGATGGGTCGTAGACAGGTTCGAGATCGAAGCGGCGGCAATAGGTCAGCACTTGCTCGCGGCGCACGTTTAGAAGCGGTCGTACCAGGCGAATTCCTGGATATCCGTGCAGCGCAGAATCAGGCGCCATCCCTCGCAAACCGGAGAGGCCGGCGCCTCTGACAAAGTGCATGAGCACCGTCTCTGCCTGATCATCCGCCGTG
>CAYSMQ010000392.1:3415-4846 GCA_964432035.1 uncultured Ardenticatenaceae bacterium | reverse complement strand
GCAAGGTGTGTATCTGAGCAGCTGCCGTGGCCAGTTCGCCGGCCAGCTGCAATATCTGCAGCGCTTCCGTGGCCTTCTCTTCGGCCTGGGAGAAACGTTCGGCTTGCTGCAAGGATTGTGCTTCGCTTTCCAGAGTCGCCGCTCTATCAAGTAGGGGCTCAAGCGCATTGTGTACCTGCTCATCGCCCGTCAACTGTAGACTGCCTGCACGCGCTTCTTGCACTTCTTGCAAGCGGGCCTCCACGGCTCGGCGCCGGCGGCGCAGCGCATTGATATCCTCTTCGAGCGCGGCGGTGTCCTCTTCCAGTTGCTCAAGCTCTGAGGCGAGCGTATCCATGCGGCCCAGACCGCCGGAGGGCCGGTCCTGCACCGTTTCCAGGAGCATGCCGCATTGTCGCTGTAACTGCGATAGCCGCGCCTGGAGCTCTTTGGCGCTTGCCAGGCCGGCGCTCTCATCTTCCGCCAACGTGGACTCCAGTTGCGATAGGCGTTGGTCTCGCAGCTGGCGGGTCGCCTGCACGAGGCTGCCGGGCGTCTCTTCGGCGCGGGCGATGAGCGTTTCGGCGTGGACGATCTCGCCTTGTAGCTGGTCTACATCGCGCCGTAACTGCCAGAGTCGAACCGCACTGACGGGCGTTTGCCAGATTTCCTGTGGATTGTTCAATATGTGCACGAAGGCCCATAGCCCGTAGGGCTGATCGGGCGGGGCGACTGTGGCCAGACGTCGACCGAGCCGCTGGTACCTATCGACGACCTTCTGGAGTTGGTCACGGGCCGGTTCGTAGTGACGGCGGAACGTGTCGGCATGCAAATCGCGGTATGGTCGCAGCCGGGCCGCGAGCGTGCGTAATGTTTCCCCCGTGTCATCGAGCGTCGCCTGGAGCGAGTTGGCCTGCAGGCGGTTACGCCTTGAGAGCCAGCGCCATACTTCCGGTAGGAAGTAGAACAGCAGAATGATGAGGACGGGAATGAGTAGAATGAGAAGTCCAGTTTCCACGAGATTCCCTGTATCGTTGAATCGTGACGCGCGTCTGGACTAAGTATACCGCAGTGGGCCAGAGTGTGTAGGCGCCGCCCTTAATTGATGCCAAGACGCCGAGCGGCCTGACGGCAGAGGCTGCTTCCTCCTGCCTGTCGCCACTGTTGCAAGGTTGCGCTGTCCGTGTTGCCCTGTTGAATTTCGCCATAAAGTCCCGTCGTCCACGTATAGTAGCGCCGGGTTTCGGGCAGCCAGTCGTCCCAGCCGGTTGCGGCGGCGCCGTGACCGCCGTTGTAGCCGGCGAAGGCGCGGCCCACGTCGCCGCCCGTCTGCTGCAGGCGCTCGACAAAGTAGGCCAGCCCGCGGCGGGCGTTGGTATCGGGATCCAGGCTGTCCTCGCCTGGTTGGAAGTGGAAAGGCATTACCTGAAAGAGCCCCTGCGCCCCGGCCGA
>CAYSMQ010000392.1:0-3315 GCA_964432035.1 uncultured Ardenticatenaceae bacterium | reverse complement strand
ACGGAGGCTGTGGGCCGAGGGCGAATTGAGACCAGCAGGCTTACGATGAGGCTAATGCTGAGTAGAATGAAAAGCATGCGCCGCCAGCCGGGCACGGCAGAACCGCGCCCGGCACGCGCGACGGCTTGTGGGTGCATTGTGGGAACATACTGCGCCACGGATTATCCTTCCTGCACGACGTTGGCCATTGAGCGTCGCGATGCGCGCGCCTGCCAGCGCCGGCTCTGTTCGACCATCTCTTCTTCTTCGAGCATGTCCTCTTCAGGGCGCTCTTCCAAAAATGTGGGTAGCGCGTCGGTCACCGGTTCCCACTCGCCGCCAATCACGCCGCGTTGCCTGCGCGCGGATCTGGCGTTGCGTCGCAACGTTAGCGGGGTGGCCTGGCGCCGGCTATCGCGCTGCTGCAGTGCTTCGGACGCCTGCGCTTCTCGTTGTGCGCTGTTGAAAGTGAAAAGATAGCCACCGGCGACGCTAAAGGCGCCGATGAACAGAATGCGCGTTACCCAGACCAGGGTGGCGACGAAGATGGGCACAATCTCCAGCAGTTGCTGCCGGCTCAGCACTTCGTTGCCAAAGTCGTGGTTTAGCAGTGTCAGGTTGACGGCCCACCAGGTCATGAGCGCGTTCATCGTGGCGCCCAGAAACCAGGCGCCCATCAGGTACCAGACTTCAGGCGGCATGTTGCCCTCTTCGTCCTGGGGCAGGAAGAAGCGCAGCAAACCGGCGAAATCGATGGCGCAGAAGGCGATTGCCAGAATTGTGGCCCAACGTAGGCCGGCAAAGCCGGTATCGCCCAAGAAGTCTGTAAGCGCAAAGCGCGTTGTATCAAAGTTGAAAATTTCGAATGCGAGCAGAGCCACCAGGAACAGTAGGCCAATTGCAGTGTGCCCGCTCACGGGCCAGATGGGCGTCGATGAATTCCCTTCTCGCGCTGGCTGCCGCATTCCACGGATGGTTTTCACAGCCATTTTGACTAACTCCTCTTTCCTTCTCGGACGTCTTACGTCGGGAAGGTGTGAACCAGAACAAACGTTCTAGACGGTTCATCATATTATGCACAAATGAGACCGACCATGCAACCCCGATTTTCTCAGCGCCCGTAATGGCCCGGGCCGTTTCGCTCTAAGAAGTACGATAGAAATTCTCAGGCTGAAAGAGGACCTCAGTCGCCGCTTTTGAATAGCCTCTTTAGATAACTAAAGAGCCAGAGACGGCGCAATGTTTCTCGCCACTCGCTACGCGAGTCAGCATCACGCTCGGCCATTTCTTGGCGCCGGCCATATTGGCGTCGGGCAAAAAGCGCCGTGAGCCGCTCGACGGCAGGTTGCACGCCTTCTAGGAGCCGGCCCAGATAGCGGTGGGATTGCCACGCAGCGAGCCGTGAGCTCATTGACTCGCCGAACTCGGCCGGCGTCTGGCTGGGCGGTGTGGCCTGGCCCAGGCGGCGGGCGTTCTGTTGCACATTGGCATATGCCCAGAGGAGCGTGTCCCCTTCTGCTCGCGGTTGTGCGCGACGCGGTCGCCGCAGCCACCAGATCCATAGGGCGACGATGGCAACCATGAGCAGCAAGGCGAGCCACGGCGAGAAGCGCCTCTCGGAATCTGGCGCCGGTAGGGGCACGGCGGGCGGTTCTGGCGTGGCGCTGTCGATGGCCAGTGGATCGCCTTCGACGACCTCTGTGCGCGTGGCAAAGGTTGCCGTGGGCTCAAAAGTGACCCAACCGATGTTGTGAAAATAGACCTCGACCCAGGCGTGAGCGTTTATCTGATAGATGGATTGCACGCCGCGATCGTCAGGTTGTTGAGCCACATATCCTACGACCAGGCGCGCGGGGAGGCCGATACTACGGGCCATGACGGTCATGGCCGACGCGTAGTAATCACAGTAGCCTCGTTGTAGGTCGAAGAGAAAGAAATCAACCGGATCGCGGCGCGGCGGGGGCGGCTCAACTTCCAGGCTGTAAGGATACTGGCGTAGGAAGGATTCGAGGGCGCGTGCGCGATCGTAGTTGTTATCGTGGGAGGACGTGATTTCTTGGGCGAGCTCGACCACCCGAGAAGGCACTTCTTGCGGAAGATCCGTGTAGCGCGCGCGGATGATGTCGGGCGCGGGGGCGGCTTGGCGCAGGTCGGCGGCGGTCGCCGAATGGCGGGTGCGGGTGGCTGAGTATCGGGCGCCCGTTCCAGAGGCGCGGGAGAAGTCGTCGGCGCCACGCCAAAAAATATCTACGGGATCGTCGAAGCTTTGGGGGTAGCCCAGCGTGTAGCGCACCTGAGGGTCGGCGAAGTGACGGACGACGGTTTGTGTCAGCACCCGTTGACCTTGCAAGGAGAGCGCTTCGCCCGGTTGCAGCGTCTCGCTGCGCTCGTCAGATAAGGCCCAACCACGCCCGGTGTAACGGTCATAACTGAGACCGCGCCAGTATCCGGGATAGGCATGCCTGGGATCGCCTTGAACGGCAGCAGTGAAGACGATGGTTTCGTATAGCTCTGGCGCATTGCCCAGCAGGTAGGCGCGCGGCATGACGCCGCCTCCACCGGGACGGGTTACGACTTCTCGTCGCGGACGGCGCACGCCGGCGAAAGCGCGGGAAAGGGTGTCTTCCGCTTGTTCCACGGGGGCGCTTTCCTGGAAAGCTTGAGCCAGGGTGCTGATGCGGAAGGCGGGCAGGAGCAGGGAGAGGGTGAGCAGGAGGACGGCGACTGCCGCGGCGACTGCCAGAAGTTCGATGCGGATTTCGCGCGAGTAGTCGACGGCTTGCTCGATCCATATTTGCTCCATGTTGGCAAAGTGCATGGCGGCGGCGAGCATGACGGCGAGGGCGATGAAGAGGGCTGTGAACCATGCGGGCGCCTCGCCGGCGCTGAAATAACCGTTTAGGGCCAGGGCCAGGGCGATGAGGGTCAGGGCTACGAGCGGTCTGCGGCGCCGGTAGGTGCTCCACGCTGCGTAGGCTGCCAGAAACCAGATGAGGAGGCCAAGGCCGAAAGCGAAGGGAAGGGTTTCAGTACTGCTACCGCCCTGCGAAATGGCCAACCACCAACCGGCGAGGCGATCGAAGAGTAGGAACCACTGTTGGCGAAAGGCGAGCGCGCCTGTGCCGTCCAGGAGGGCCGATAGAGGCGGAAACAGATCGCCAAGGGTGATGGCGGTGACGACAAGACCATAGTTTAGGATGAGCAACCAGGCGGCAAAGGGACGTAGGCGGCCCTTGGCGACGACGACGCCGAGAAGCAGGCCCCAGGCTCCATTGACGGCGACCACGCCGTCTTCGGGTATCCAGCCGGCGGCGGTGATGGCTGATGTGAGGCAGG
>CAYSMQ010000391.1:0-4851 GCA_964432035.1 uncultured Ardenticatenaceae bacterium | reverse complement strand
CCTGCAACGCCGCACCCCGCCGTAGTCAGCGATGGTGAAGGCGTCTACGGCGGTTCGCGCGAATTATTCGAGACAATGCGCGAGTGGTTGAGCCCACGGGACCTGCGCGACGTTATCTTTGATTTGCAGTTGAGTGAAAACGAAGTGATTGCGCCAAACCAGGAGATGGTGCACACTGCCGCCCGCATCATTGCCCGGGCGCGCGAGCAGGAGAAGATGGCCGATCTGGCGCTAGCAGTGGAGCGCATTCTGACCCCGGTCCCACCCGAAAGCCTGCCGCG
The DNA here is from genome assembly GCA_964432035.1 of uncultured Ardenticatenaceae bacterium. GTDB lineage: Bacteria > Chloroflexota > Anaerolineae > Promineifilales > Promineifilaceae > JAAYYY01. The sequence goes on along the minus strand of CAYSMQ010000391.1, from coordinate 4,570 downwards.
GCGCGAGAAGCTGAGCGCCAGTTCACCGCCAACGGTTTTACGTCATTTTTTGCTGGCGCATTATACACTGGAAGGTTTGAGAGCGCTGGCCCGCAAGATAGGCGTCGATTACGAACAGTTTGAGCATAACAATAAATCTGACCTGGCGCGCAATCTTCTACTCTATTTACAGCGTCGCAACGGACTAGGACAGCTGGTCGATTGTCTGCACGAAGATGCGTCTGCCAGCATTGAGGAAGAATAAAGCAATGACCGATCACGCCTCCAAACCAGAGCAGGCGCCAGAGGCAGAACAGGACACACTCTCCACATTTGCCAATGTTGCCGGCGGTATCCTGGGCGTCTCCTACCCCGTCCTGGCTATTTCCACCGGCGCCCGCGCCCTGTACCAGCTCCTTCTGAAGGAGGGCGTCACAAACTACACCGGCCCGTCACTGACGGCGCTTGCCGCCCTACTCTACCTGATCGCCACCATCGGCTTTGCCAAGCGCCAGCGCTGGGCATGGCAGCTTTCGGTGGGCGCGTTGGGCCTGGAAACGATCTTGACCATTGTCGTGGGCACGCTGAGCTTCATCATCCCCGAGGCCATCGGAAGCACTGCCTGGCGTCACTTTGGCGCCGACTATGCCTTCTTCCCCTTTGTGCAACCGCTTTTGGGTCTTGTGTGGCTGCTGCACCCCGAAACCAGACGGGCGTATGGCATTGGTCGGGCCGACGAACGGGAATTCCCGGCTGAGAATGACGCTGAACGGCACGCCTGAAGCGGGCGGGCTATGAGCGTGATAGCACAACGATGACGGGCGCCGGCACAGAGGCCACGCGCACGCAGTCTCGTGAGCAGCGCCGACGCGCGTTGCAACGCCAGGTAGCTCGTCTGGAGCGGCGACTGGCGAACCTGGAACAGACGAGCGCACGCCTGACATGGGCGCGTCTGTTGGTGTTTCTCGCGGGCATCATATTTAGTGGCATCCTCTTTTTCTTGCGCGGTCCCCTTCCCTGGCTGGCGAGCCTTGCCATCTGGCTGATCCCCTTTGCGCTAACTGTCGCCTATCATCGCCGGATCGACGGCGCCATCCGCCGCCATCGCCTATGGCGAGATCTGAAGGAGCGTCACCTGGCGCGCATGGCTCTGGACTGGGCGCAGCTGCCCGCGGCGGCAGTGGAGGTGTGGGAAAGGAACGATGACCATCCCTTTGCCGGCGACCTGGACCTGCTCGGCCCGCGTTCGCTGCATAGGCTCATTGACATAGCCGTGTCGAGCGACGGAAGCCGGCGCCTGCGAGCGTGGCTGCTGGACATTGATCCGCAGATGGAGGAGATAGCCCGTCGACAGGCCCTCGTGCGCGCCTTGCGCCCGCTCAGCCTGTTCCGCGACCGGTTGGCTCTACAGGCCATGCTGGCGGCGGATGATGAACACGAGCAATGGCATGCGGAAACCCTGCTGAATTGGGCCAAGGCAGAAAACGACCCCTCTGCCCTGCGCCGGTGGGTGCTGGGCCTCACGACCTTAGGACTCATAAACGCCGTTTTCCTGGTGCTGACGCTGCGATTGGCCTGGCCCCCGTATTGGATTGCGGGTGTCCTCCTCTATTTCGCGATCTATCTGGGTCAGGGGCGTGTGACGAGCCACTTCTTCCAGGAAGCGATGTCCCTGCAGGACGCGTTGGCGCAAATGACCACCGTATTCTCCTTTCTGGAGCGGCCCCGTTACCAAACTGTGCAGGCCCTGCAGGACGTGTGCGCGCCATTTCGCGGCGAAAATCGGCCGCCATCGCAGCATTTGCGCGCCCTCGGTCGCGTGGTCGCCGCAGCGGGCCTGAGCCGCAATCCGGTGCTGTGGCTGGCGCTTAATCTCTTCTTTCCCTGGGATCTGACCTTTGCCTACCGCCTGCATCGCTTGCGCGAAGATATCGCCGAGCGCCTACCCGTGTGGCTCGACGCCTGGTTCCAGTTGGAAGCAGCATCAAGTCTGGCCAATCTGGCCTATCTCAATCCTCACTATACCTTCCCAGAGGTGAGCGGCAGCATTGGAAGCGCAGTGCCATTTGTGGCGCGTGAAATGGGGCACCCATTAATCCGCCACGAGGAGAAAGTGTGCAACGGGTTCACGGTTTCGTCGCTGGGAGACGTTTTCATCGTCACCGGCTCGAATATGGCGGGTAAAAGCTCGTTCTTGCGCACCGTGGGCGTGAATCTTTGTCTGGCCTATGCCGGCGGGCCGGTCGATGCCGACTTCTTACAAACGGGACTTTTCCGCCTGTTTACGGCGATTCGCGTCACGGATTCGGTAACCGATGGGATTTCCTATTTTTATGCCGAGGTAAAGCGTCTGAAGGCGCTGTTACAGGCGCTGAAGCAAGACGAGGCGCGACCTCTGTTTTTCTTGATAGACGAGATTTTCCGCGGTACGAACAACCGCGAGCGGCTCCTGGGCAGCCGCGCCTACATTCGCGCTCTGGTTGGTGAGAACGGCGTAGGCATCATCGCAACGCACGACTTGGAGCTGGTGCAGCTGGCGCAGGAGATGCCGCAGGTTTCGAACTATCACTTTCGCGACGCGGTGCAGGATGGGCGAATGGTGTTCGACTACCGCCTGCGCCCGGGACCCAGTCCCACGACCAATGCGCTGAAAGTGATGGCATCGGAGGGGTTGCCGGTGCCGGAGGGAGACGACTGAAGTCGGTTGCTGAGAAATCGGATGTCTTTCGGCTTCCCCCGCTAAGCAAGTCGAGTACAGAGACATCTAATTTCTTTCTGGAAGGGCTACAGTAACAACCGGAAAAGCAGCATACGCACCAGTTCCAGCAGCAGGAGCGCGATAAGGGGACTGAAATCCAGGCCGCTCATCGGGGGGAGGATGCCGCGTATGGGGGCCAGAATCGGTTCCGTTAGCTCGTACACGGTGCGACGGATGGGATGGTAGGGGTCCATGCGCGTAAAGGAAATAATGACACGCGCCAGTATGAGTAGCCAGAAGGCCCAATATAATGCGTTGATAATCGGTACTAGAAATCCCATATCACTCTCTTCTTCTATTGTAGATTGCGCGGCGCGCTACGGCGTCTGCCGCGGCCCAAAGAGGGCGCGACCAATACGCACGTGCGTTGCGCCCTGCTCAATTGCCAGTTCAAAGTCGTCAGTCATGCCCATCGAAAGGTCGGACCACGTAGCCTGAGGCGCCGTCTCTTCCAGCCAGCGCGCCAGGGCATGCGTGCGCCGGAACACACCTTGAATAACCTCTGTTTCGGCCTCCCAGGGGGCCATGGTCATCAGGCCGCGTATCTCCAGCGCGGGCAGCGCCGCGATCTTTGCGGCGATTTCACGCAGTTTCTCCCTTTGTTCTTCATCTTCGTCCCAACGCGTGGCATCGAAGCCGTGCTTACTCTCTTCGCCGGAAACGTTCACCTCTAGTAGTACAGGAAGCGTGTGACCGGTCTCTTGCAGCCGTTTCGAGAGGCGGCGCGCGATCTTGAGACGATCCAGCGCGTGGAAAACGTCGGCGTTGTCGGCCGCGATCTTCGTCTTGCGGCTCTGCAGGGGGCCGATCAGGTGCCAGGTAATACCGTTGTCAGCGCCCAGTATAGCCTCCACCTCCGGCCGCTTTTCTTCAAGTTCTTGCGCTCGATTCTCGCCAAAGTGGCGAATGCCGGCGGTGTGGGCGGCAACGACAACGTCGGCGGGCCACGTTTTAGTCACCGCCACAAGCGTGATCTCTTGCGGGTCGCGCCGCACCCGCTCGGCGGCGCGCCGTATGCGCTCCTGTAGTCGCTGGTATCGTTCTTGAATCGTGTCCATTAACTCTGTCATAGGTACCATTATATCCTCGTCTGGCGCGACGTCGTAATGTTAACCACAGAGAGCAGCGAGCTCACAGAGTTTTCTGGAAGAGTGAGACCTCGCATACCTCAGTGGGATCTGTCGTTTATTCTGGCTCACCGACGTAGGAAATTTCAAAAACGATGCCGGTGGCCCAGTCGACGGTGTAGAGTGACCCATTGGGGCTGACGGCGACGTCCACCGGGGCGGCGAAGCCAGTGGCAAAGTCAGTCATGCCCTCACCGCCGGGTCCAAAGCGCACGATCTTCTGCGCGCCGTCAAAGGCGCTCCACAACGTCAGGAAGATGTTATCGTAATAGCCGGGGAAAGCGTCGTGTAAATAGGTGGTGAGGCCGGTAGGCGCGCTGTGCGCCAGCAGCTCGTGCAAGGGCCCCACGATCTCCTCATCGGGCGGGGTCGGCGTGCAGCCGGCGCAGTCGTCGTAATATGGAAAACCATGCTGCGCGCCGGGGATGATCTGGTTGAACTCTTCCGGTGGGCCGTGGTCAGGCATATTATCCGCTCCGAAGAGCCGGCCCTGGCTATCCCAGGTAATGTCAAAGGTGTTGCGCAGGCCCCAGGCAATGGGCTCGATCTCCTCGCCGTCGGGGTGGAAGCGGAGTATCGTGGCCTCCAGCGGATGCAGCTCGCCCGCCTCGCCATGGTCGCTCAACGCACCCAGTGGCACGTAGCCATAGCCGTCCGGACCAAAGGCGATGCCGTTGGCCTGGTGCCAGCCGCCATAGCAACAGGG
>CAYSMQ010000390.1:0-4854 GCA_964432035.1 uncultured Ardenticatenaceae bacterium | reverse complement strand
GACCTGGCCATGATGGGCGCCCGTCCCCTCTATCTGACCGCCGGTTTTATCCTGGAAGAAGGGCTGGACGTGGACGTGCTGCGGCGTGTGGTGGCCTCTATGCAGGAAGCCGCGGCCGAGGCGGGAGTGCAGATCGTCGCCGGCGATACCAAGGTCGTGCAGCGCGGCAAGGCCGACGGGCTTTATATCAACACGGCCGGTGTAGGCCTCTTTATAGAAGAACGCGACATTGGCGGGCAGGGGGCGCGTTCGGGTGACGTGGTTATCGTCTCCGGCCCCATCGGCGATCATGGCATCGCCGTGCTCCAGGCGCGGGGAGAACTGGGCTTTGAAACAGATTTGGAGAGCGACGCGGCGCCGCTCAACGGCCTGGTCCGCGCCATGCTGGATGCCAGCGAGCGCGTGCACGTGCTGCGCGACCCTACGCGCGGCGGGGTGGCCACGACGCTGAACGAGATTGCGCGGCAGTCGGACGTGGCCATCTTCCTGGACGAGGAAGCGATTCCCGTGCATCCTGCCGTAGAGGCCGCCAGCGAGCTGCTGGGCTTTGACCCCCTCTACATCGCCAACGAAGGCCGCCTTCTGGCTTGCGTGCACCCAGACGACGCCGGTGCCGTGCTCGCCGCCATGCGCAACGCACCCTACGGTGCAGAAGCGACTACCATCGGCCGCGTGCAGGCGCAGCCGGCGGGCCGGGTCCTGATGCGCACGGCCATCGGTAGCACGCGGGTGGTCGAGACGTTGGCCGGGGAGATGCTGCCTCGCATTTGCTGAGTGGGTGAGTTTCACGTGTCATGTGCCGCTGTTTGAAGTCAGCCGAGTGACCCCTTATACTGATTGCGTGCCCTCCTGATATGGTAGCCGGAGGTTGCACGGTTGAAAACTTGCGCCTTGTGGAGGTCCTTCTGGGACCAGGCCAGCCGCTCATCCTCTGATTGCCACCGGCGGCACGGAATTCATGGGATGTAGTCTGCATCTGACCTACTGTGTAAGCACGACAGGCGGCGGACGGCTACCGAAGGTAGCTAGCACAGCGGTCGATGCAGAGGAGGCAACGCCCGCGTGATGCTTCACCCTCGACGACGGACGCTCACCCACTTGTTGCTCATGGCCCCGGTGCTAACTTTGATGCTTCTCCTTGCGCCGGCAGCCGCCCCCGAGCCCCTGCACGCGGCTCCCGAAGCCCTGCTCACCGTCGATCACGATGGCGACGCGAGCGGATTGGCGTGTTCCAACACCGTCGACAACGATTGCTCGCTACGCAGCGCCATAGAACACGCCAATGACCCCGGCGTGGACACCATTTTGTTTGATAGCAGCATGACTATCACCCTGGGCAGTCCGCTGCCCACGCTCAGCGACGACAACACGACGATTTCTCCGCTTGTTCCGGACCGGGTGGTGGAAATCGACGGTAACGGCGTCGGCGGAAATGTATTTGCTATAACGGGCTCCGGCGTTTTCATTGAAGGACTGTCCCTGTACGGTTCGGGAGCCGGGTTTGCTAACATCTGGATCCGGGGCTCGGCGCAGGGCGTGACCATCGCCAACAACATCATCGGCGACGACGCCGATACCGTGGTCGAATGTGGGCAAAGTCCTGATTCGCACAGCGGCATTTACATTTCTTCAGAAGGTTCGACGCCCGCGGGGGCCAGAGCCTGGATCTATGGCAATACCATACGGTGTCACGAGGGGATCCCTACGGCGTCCCCCGGCTCGGGAATCGTTATCGTCGGTACGGCGACTGACAACGTGCTGATAGGCGAGAACCAATCCGGCGAGGCCGTCGCCGCACAGAGAAATCTCATCGGCGGCAACGCCGGGGACGGCATCGCGATCCAGAATGGCGCCTCAGACAACGTCGTCCGCAACAGCGCTTTGCAGCGCAACGACGGCTATGGGATACGGCTGAACGACGGCGATCTGAACGAGATATTCCGCAACACGATTGCCGACAATGGCAGTGGCGGTATTCTCATGGAGAACGATTCCGATTCCAACCGCCTTGGCTGTCCCCTCGGCGATCCGGTTCCCTCTGTATGGCGCAATGTGATCGGCGCTAACGACGGCGCCGGCGTGCACCTCAGCTGGCCGGACACCGAAACCAATTTCCTATTCTGCAACTGGATCGGACTGAGCGACGACGGCGCCAGCGCGGCGCCGAACGCGTCGCACGGTGTGGTCATCGACGATGGTGCTCACAACAATATCGTGGGCGCCACGTTTGACACGTCCAACACGATTAGCGGTAACGACGGCGACGGCGTGCGCATCTCCGGCGGTGACGACAACCTCGTGCAGGGCAACTACATCGGCGTCAACGACGGCGGCGGCGCGGCGATCGCCAACGGCGTCAGCGGCGTGGCCATCGTCGGCGGCGCCGGCGACAACACCGTCGGCTCTGATACAGAGCCCGACGCCGGAAACATCATCAGCGGTAATACGCAGAACGGTGTGCTTCTGGCAGGGTCAGGAACCACCGGCAACACCGTCGCCGGCAACCTCATCGGCCTGAGCGTGACGTACACCCCCATCCCCAACGGCGCAGCCGGTGTTACGGTCTTCGGCGCCGACAATACCGTCATCGGACCGACCGCTTCCGTCCCCGAACAGTTGATCGATTACAACGAGGGCGCCGGCATTGAGGTTCTTAGCAGCGACGACGTTCTCGTCGGCCGGCGCAACCGCGTCAGGGGCAACGATGGGGCCGGGATCGCCATCAGCGGCGATTCGAGTGGCGTCAACGTCAGCGCCCAAGAGATCCATGGAAACGGCGGCCCGGCCATCGATCTGGACGCCGACGGGCACACGCCGAACGATGCCGGAGACGGCGATAGCGGCCCCAATACCTTGTTGAACTATCCCGTCATTACCGGTAGTAGCGGAACTGTGATTACGGGGACGGCGTGCATCTGCACCGTCCATATCTATGACGCTGTGGGCGATCCCGCTGCCCCCGGCGGCGGCGGAGTATGGGTCGATTCAGTGGCGACCGACGGCGATGGCAATTGGAGCGCCACGCTGCCAGCCGGCATGACGCGACTGGACGTGACGGTAATGGCCGTGGACCTTGCGCTAAACAGCTCGGAGATGGCGCCCCTGCCGCACGTTTTCGTGCCCGTGATACTGAACTAAGTTTAGCGTGTCAGGTGTCACATCGCGCCTGACACCTGACACATCTTCCAAAATAGGGAGCTCTTATCCCCAAATTAGGGAGCCCCTCCCGATGTATTGGGAGCCGGTTTAACTTATCCTGCCTTTCGTAAACCGAAAAAACGATAACGGCGGCATGTAATGATGCTGCCGGAGGGCTCCCTGCATGTATGACATTTACTTGTTTCGGGGACGGGTACTTCGCCACTTGCTGCTCGTCGGCATCCTGTCGGCGCTGGCCGTTCTTGCCCCCGCTGCCCGGGCCGATGCAATTACCGTAACCACCATGGACGACGAATACAACGCCGACGGCGACTGCTCGCTGCGCGAGGCAATCGTCGCGGCCAATAGTGACGCAGCGGTAGACGCCTGCGCAGCGGGCAGCGGCGCAGACACAATTCATCTACCGTCAGGCGTTCTTACGCTCGCTTTGTCTGGACAGCGGGAGGACGATGCTCTGACCGGTGATCTGGACATCCGCGATGACCTGACTATCGTCGGTGCGGGCAAGAGCGAAACGATTATTGACGGCAATGATCTCGACCGGGTGTTCCAGATTGATGTTGCATCAAACGGTAACGTGCACATTGACGGCGTTGCCATTACCGGCGGCATTGCTTCCGGTAGCGGGGGCGGTATTTCTGTCAACAGTGGATCCTTGACACTCACTAACAGCGTGGTAGCGGAAAATGAGGATGGCGGGCTATTTGTAGGGGGTCTCAGTGCGTCGTTAAACGTGACGTCGAGCGTTGTAAGCGACAATCAGGGAAACACGTATGGCGGCGGAATCTACGTCTACATTGGTTCGTTGAGCATGGCCAACAGCGTTGTCGATGGAAACACGGCTGGAGGCAGTGGCGGCATTCACGTTGGCGAGGACGGGATGGCTCTTATCTACAGCAGTACAATCAGTAACAACATCGCTGAATCGTCATTTAGCGGCGGCGGTGTTGGCGCCAGCGGGCCTGTGACAATTGTTAATAGCACGATCAGTGGCAATATGTCTGAGCGCTACGCGGGTGGACTACTCGTCGGTTCTGGTGCCACAAGCAACTTATATAACGTGACAATTGCAGACAATACGGCCGATTCGGACGGCGACAATCTCGGCGACGGTGGTGGCGTCCATATTGCATCTGGAACAATCAATCTACAGAATACGATAATCGCTCGCAACGTCGATAACAGCAGCCTGAATGTTTATCCCGACTGCTCCGGTACGCTAGCCAGCCAAGGCTACAATCTAATTCAAGATTTGTCCGGGTGCACGATCGGCGGCAGTACAAACGGCAATCTGACGGGCATCGCGCCAGGGCTTAATCCGCTCGACGATAACGGCGGGCCAACGATGACTCACGCCTTGCTGCCGCGCAGCCCGGCCATTGACGCCGGCGATCCTGCCGGATGTGGAAACGAAAAGGGCTTTCCCCTATCCGTTGACCAGCGGGGATACATTCGTCCCGTTAACGGCGCTACGGCGCCTGAGACCGCCTGTGACATTGGCGCCGTTGAACATCTCTCGCCCGGCCCACCGAGACCGACGGCATCGCCCACGGCAACAGGCACGACACCCTCCATCAGGACGCCTACGCCCACCGGCACAGCTACTACAAGCGCCTCGCCCACCCCCACTAACACGGCCACGGCAGGTCCCTCCCCGACGCCGACCGCCACTGTAACCGCCGGCCCATCCCCCAC
>CAYSMQ010000389.1:0-4864 GCA_964432035.1 uncultured Ardenticatenaceae bacterium | reverse complement strand
CCTCATTCTGAGCCTTCATTAAGGGCGACTTGGTACTGATCATGGCTTGCGTAACCTCTACGGCTTTAAACGTTGAGGATAACGGCCAATGCTTCGCCCTAGTAGTACCGATTGTCATAGGATGCAGTGCGATCTGTCATAGTCGGGAGCGGTCACGCTTTCGCCAACACATCCTTCAACGCCGCCAACAACAACGTCACGTTCTCGCGCCGGCTGTTGAAACCCATCAGCCCCACACGCCACACCTTGCCGCCCAGCTGGCCCAGTCCGGCGGCGATTTCGATGTTGTACTCGCGCAGCAGGCGTCCCGTCACTTCCTTGCCGTCCACGCCTTCGGGAATGCGCACCGTTGTCAGGCTCGGCAGCCGGTGCTCGCGCGGCACATGGCACTCCAGCCCCATGTCCGCCAGGCCATCCCAGAACAGCTCGGCGTTAGCCTGGTGTCGCGACCAGCGCGCTTCTAGCCCCTCTTCCGCCACCAACCGCAGTGCTTCACGCATCGCATAGTTCATATTAATGGGCGCCGTGTGATGGTAGGTGCGCTCGCTGCCCCAATACTTGCCGACCATGCTCATATCCAGGTACCAGTTGGCGACTTGCTGCTTTCGATTCTGCAGCTTCTGCAGCGCGCGCGGGCCCAGCGTCAATGGCGACAGCCCCGGCGGGCAGCTTAAGCACTTCTGGCTGCCGCTGTAGGCCACGTCCACCTGCCACTCGTCCAGGAACAAGGGGACGCCGCCCAGGCTGGTCACCGTGTCTATCAGTAGCAGACAGTCGTGCTCGCGACAGAGCTGGCCCGCGCCCTCCAGCGGTTGTCGCGCTCCGGTGGACGTCTCCGCGTGCACCAGCGCCAGCACTGCCGGCTGGTGCTCTTCGACCGCCGCGCGCAATTCGTCCAGATCGAACACCTCGCCCCACGGCTTTTCGATGCAGCGCACGTCCGCACCATAACGCCCCGCCATGTCCGCCAGCCGGTGCCCAAAGTAGCCGTTGATGCCGATCAGGACCACGTCGCCCGGCTCCACGGTGTTAGCCAGACTGGCTTCCATCGCCGCGCTGCCCGTACCGCTGACCGGAATGGTCAGGTCGTTATCCGTCTGCCACGCGTAGCGCAATAGCTCCTGCACTTCATTCATGAGGTCGATGAAGGCCGGATCCAGGTGGCCGACCTGGCGCATGCCCAACGCCTGCAAGACGCGCGGGTGGGCGTTAGACGGCCCAGGCCCTAACAGGAGCCGTGGCGGCACGTCAAGTTGCGCGGGCCGGATACGGTGCGTTTCAGAAACTGTGTAGTCTGGCTGAGACATGGGAACCCCTTTTTTGTGTTAATAGTAGCACAGCGCTAAGCGCGCCGAAAATTTACGATGCTGAGCCTGACCGCAGCGAGAAATCAGCAGCCGCGCGGCACGCTGCCATATAGATGCTATCATAACGTTCATTGATGTTCGAACCGATTGCAGGGTCCAAACTTTGAGACTTTCAGCTTCCAATCAAAGGATATTACTAATGCGTCTTCAAACGAAAACTGCCATCGTCACCGGCGCCGCCAATGGTATCGGCGCCGCCATCGCCCGCCGCTATGCTGCCGCCGGCGCCCGCGTCGTCATTGCCGATATTGACGAAGAAGAGGGCCAAAAAAATGTGGCGCGCATCACGCAAGACGGCGGTGAGGCCCGCTTTCAGCGTACCGACGTTTCCGATGAGGATCAGGTTGAAGCCCTCTTCCAGGCCACGCTCCAGGCCTATGGGCGGCTGGATATTCTTGTCAATAACGCCGGAATCGCTCACGGGCCCGAGGTTAGTTGCCATTTCCTGGAAATGCCTACATCCATGTGGCGACGGCTGATGGCGGTGAATCTGGACGGCCTCTTTTACTGCTCACAGCGCGCGGCGCGTACCATGGTCCGGCAAGGGCAGGGCGGGTGCATCATCAATATGAGTTCCTGCGGCGCCACGCGCGCCCACCGGCAGATGGTCGCTTACGACGCCACCAAAGGCGGCATTGAAGCCGCCACGCGCGCCATGGCCCTGGACCTGGCGCCCTGGAATATCCGCGTCAATGCCCTGGTGCCCGGCGCAATCGCCGTCGAGAACGACACGCCGGTGGCCGGCGATGACGACGGCAAATCCGCCGACGTCATTCCCCTTGGGCGCAAGGGCAGGCCCGAAGATCTGGCAGGCGCGGCCCTCTTCCTGGCCTCCGACGACGCAGCCTATGTCACGGGACACATGTATTTTGTGGATGGGGGACTGGCAGCCCAATTGCGGTTGCCGGCGTTAGACAAGCAGCCGGATCCGGAGTTAGAGAGGCATATGAGTGACCGCGCTATTTGGAATACATGACCTCGCGGGTACCGAAGAGTTCGAGATCGAAAGGCGGCCTGTCCTCGCCGATTTCCTGCTCAACCAGGGCCTGCAACTTCTTCAGCATGTGCGCTACCAACGCGGGGTTGTGGTCGGGGTGATCGGGGTGTCCGATATTCTCAAGCTCTCCAGGATCGTTTACCAGATCGTGCAGCGTGACGTCGCCGCTGGCGTATAGCTCCTCCAGCGTGGAAGGATTGCCATATTCGTTGGGACTGAACCAGCGCACCAGCTTGTAGCGACCGTCGACGACGGCGCGGAAAAAGGCGCGCTTACTGAAATCGGGCGCTCCGTACGTCTCGCCCGTCTCTTTGAGTAATGTGGCAACGTCGACGAACGCATTATCGGGCGATAGATCCATGACACTCAACGATTTAAAGGCGCCCGTTCTCGCATATTCAAAGTCCAGAGAACCAAGTGAATCCCAGCAGATGAGGGCGCCGTCGCCCGCATCCTCAACGCTGCCTCGCGGACCGTCTTGTGCGGGATTTAGCATGACGTTCTTCAAGCTGCGCCCCTTTAGGTGCGGGTAACGCTCCTGGATTTCGTCCTCGCTCAGCCTGGCAAACGACAGCAGTGTCGGGGCCAGATCAAGGTGCGAACCAACGGCGCTTGTGCGCTGACCCTTAGGGCCACCTGGTATGCAGGCAGTCAAGTTGACGATGGCTGCTTCGTCGTAATGAATGGCGCCCTTCTGGGTCATTTTATGCGCGCCGTTCATCTCCCCATGATCGCTCGTAAAGAAGACCACCGTGTTGTCCCAGAGGTCTTGGCGATCCATTGCCTCCAGGATCCGGTAAAACTGAAAGTCCACGAGCCGCATGGCGTTAACCAGATAATTGCGTCGTTTAAGCCACAGATCCTCGCGCCCCTCAGGAATACGCCCGTAGTTAAAATCGATGCTCTGTTTATAGACGTGGACGCCATACGGTTGCAGCGCCAGATCATCGTCAAAGTTATCTGGCAGGTTGATATCCCACTCCTTGTCGAACCAGCCCAGGCGCTGCTGCGGCGTCTTGAGGTCACGCATTGCTCCGCCGGGCGGCGGCATCTCCACCGGATCTGATAGATAGAACATGACGTCATGCGGGTTGACCATGCTGCTCACCAGGAGCCATGGTTGGTCAAGGGTAGATGCCTTTGTCTCCAACCAATCCACGGTTTCGAAGGCTACGGTGCCGTCGAGCTTGGCGCCTTCCAAAGGCGCGCCGTACATTTCACCCCACTGCTGAAAGTCCGAGAACCCATAAGGTTCCAGCGCGTCCTCGCTGTGCTCTAGCCACGAAAGGTGCCACTTCCCTTTAAATGCTGTGTAGTAGCCTTGCTCGCGCAGCATATGGCCAATCGTGAGGCTATCCGGAGACAGCCCTTCAATCCAGGCATTGTTGGTGTTTTCGTAGGCCCCGGTCTGATTAGCGTGCATCCCCGTCCACATCGTAGCCCGCGATGGTGTGCAGATCGGCGTTGTGCAATAGTGGCGATCGAAGGTCGTGCCCTGCGCTTCCAGTCGCTCCATTGCCGGAAAATGGACGTCGTCCGGCAAGTTCATGTGCCTGTCCCACTGATCCATGCAAAGGATCAGGATGTTTGGTTGCTCTTGGCTGTCCTGGAGCATTTGGTTTCTGTTGGGCTGTTCGTTTTCGATCTGGCCTAACACTATTCACCGAATTCTACAGGGCAAGCTTTTTGGGCGCACGTTGAGATGACCGGTTCAGTCGCAGCCCTTCCGCTACAAGCACCGGCGCTTCTGTGTTAAGATCGGCTCTGGCAACCGGCTGAGACAGCGCTCAGCCCGGTCACTTGCCTCGTAACCGTTAGGAGAACAACATGACCAACAGCAAAGAAGAAACGCTACGCCAACAACTAACCGACATTTCATTGCGCACCTACCGGCAGGGTCTGGCGCGCGGTAACGGTGGAAACATCAGCACGCGCCTCGACGACGGGCGCATTCTCATTACGCCCTCTGGCCTGGCTCTCGACGATACGACCCCCGAGAATATCGTATGCGTCGATCTGCAGACCGGCGACTGGGAGGCAGTTGAGCCCTATATTCCCTCCAAAGAGACCGGCTTTCACAGCGAAATCTACGCCGCGCGTCCGGATGTGGGCGCCATCGTCCACTGCCACGCGCCTTATGCTACCTCCTACGCCGTGCGGCGTATGGATATTCCCTATGTCACCGATGCTGCCTTCAAGCAGCCGCCCGTTGTGCATGTACCTTACGCGCCTTCGGGCACCAAAGAGCTGGCCCAAAACGTAGGAGAGGCGGCACGCAACCGCTCAGATTTCCGCGTGATGCTCCTTGACGAGCATGGCATCATCGCCGTCGGCGCCGATCTCATGGAAGCTTTCCTCTTCGCCGATCTCGCCGAGGAGATAGCGCAGATCGCTTGGATTTCGTCGCATATCAAGTCTGAATAAAGTGAGTCGAGCGTGAGACATCCGATTTCTTAACGACTGAAACGGAGGATTCCCCATGACCCAAGACCGTCCCACC
>CAYSMQ010000388.1:0-4882 GCA_964432035.1 uncultured Ardenticatenaceae bacterium | reverse complement strand
GGCAATGCCCATGATAGCACCGGCGGGGAAAAAACCAAGCGGTGGGTAGGGACCACACCGAGCGCGATTTGCTGCTATAATCAGGCCCAGACAGTTGGCGAAACACACAACAGATAGGAGAAAACAGCCCATGAAAAAAGAGACGATTCCGGGCGAAGCGGGCGCACCGTTTGCCAAGGCGGTGAAGAGTAATGATTTTTTGTTTGTTTCGGGGAATGTGGGCCTGGACCCGGAGACGGGAGAGGTTGCCAGGGGCGATATTGGCGCGCAGACACGGCAGACGTTGGAGAATTTGAAGGCGGTGGTGGAGAGTCTGGGGTCGTCGCTGGACGACGCGGTGAAGGTGCAGGTTTACCTGGTTAATATTGACGACTTCCCGGGCATGAACGAGGTTTATAAAGAGTACTTTCCGGAGCCGCCGGCGCGCACGACGGTGGGCATCAATGCGCTGGCGCGGCCGGAGTTTCTGATCGAAATCGATCTCATCACGGCGCTTTAGAGCAACTTAGCCGTTCGACGATGAAGCAAGAGGAGCACATGAGCAACAACGAAACGAATGCAGATGTTCACATCCAGTTCGGCGTGCGCGTGCCAATGCGCGACGGCGTGGCACTCTCGGCGGACATCTATCACCCACAATCTCCAATCTCTAATCTCGAGTCAACCAATCTCCAATCTCCCGTCCTCCTCCTACGCACGCCGTACGTGAAGGCCAGCGAAAGTAACGTCGATCTGGCCAAATATTTCGCGCGCAACGGGTATGTGGTGGTGTTCATGGATGTGCGGGGGCGCGGGGATTCGGAGGGGGAGTTTGTGCCCTATCGCAACGAGGGGCGGGACGGCTACGACGCGGTGGAGTGGTGCGCGGCGCAGGCGTGGAGCACCGGCAGGGTGGCGACGATGGGTAGTTCGTATCTGGGCGCGATCCAGTGGCTAACGGCGCTGGAGAAGCCGCCGCATCTGGTGACGATGGTTGTGCGCGTGACACCGTCGGATCCGTTTGTGGAGTGGCCCACGGGTAGCCAGTGCCCCATGCATCTGTGCTGGCTGCACTACACGAGCGGGCGGGTGAACCAGGTGATGGACGCGGTGGATTGGGAGACCGTGTACCGGCATTTGCCGCTGATGACGATGGACGAGGCGGCAGGACGGCGCAGCAAGGTGTGGCGGGAGCAGAATTCGCACACGCAGCTGGACGCCTATTGGCAGCCGCAACGGTACCAGAACCGGTTTGACGAGCTGGATTTGCCGGTGCTGCACATTTCGGGTTGGTATGATGACGAGCAGATCGGGACGCCGCTGAATTTTATGGGCATGACGAAGAATGCTGCGGGGGAGCTGGGCCGCGAGAACCAGCGGCTGCTGATGGGGCCCTGGGGACACCGCGTGAATACGACGTCGAAGCTGGGCGAGGTGGATTTTGGGCCGCAGGCCATTATTGATTTGCGGGGGGAGGAGTTGGCGTGGTTGGATCGGTGGATGAAGGAAGAAGACAGAGGGGAGATGGCAGAAGGAAGAAAGAAGAAGAAAGAACAAGAAGCGCCGGTTAGGATTTTTGTGATGGGGAAGAATGTGTGGCGGGATGAGGAGGAATGGCCGTTGGCGCGGACGGAGTGGACGCATTTCTTTTTGCACAGCGGGGGGCAGGCCAACAGCCGTTTTGGGGACGGGACGCTGTCGACGGCGCGGCCGAGGCAGGAACCGGCGGACGACTATCGCTATGATCCGGCGCGGCCGGTTCCTTTTATTACGGACGCGACGTCGAGCCAGATTGGCGGGCCGGATGATTACGCGGCAATTGAGCGGCGGGATGACGTGCTGGTGTATGTGACGGCGCCGCTGGAGGAGGCGGTGGAGGTGACGGGGCCGGTGCGCCTGCAACTGTTCGCGGCATCGTCTGCGGTGGACACGGATTTCATGGCCAAGCTGGTGGATGTACATCCGACGGGCTTTGTGCAGCGGTTGTGCGACGGCATGGTGCGGGCGCGCTTTCGGGAGGGGATGGACAGTCCGCAGTTGATCGAGCCAGGGGAGGTGTATGAGTATGAGATCGACATGTGGAACACGAGTCAGGTTTTCGGCAAGGGACACCGTATAGGACTGGAAATCTCGTCTAGCGCGTTTCCCAAGTACGATCGCAATCTGAACACGGGCGAGGATCTGGCGCGGGGCACACGGATGGAGGCGGCGGAGCAGACGGTTTATCATGATAAGGAGCGGCCGTCGGCGTTGGTGTTGCCGGTGGCGCCGTGATGGGGTGAGCGGGTGAAGGGGTGAAAGGGTGAAGCGTAGTGGAGGCGTTGTGGGGTCGTAGTTGGGGCGTCCAGCCGTAGCTGCCTGGTGCTGGTAGGGTGAAGGGACGATTTGCTGGCACATGACAGGAGGAAAGGACATGGAGGAACGCGCCACCATTCGAGCGGCGGCGGCGGATGCGCTGGGGGTGGATGGGCGGTCGGTTGAGGTCGTGGAGCGTCCGGGGCCGGGGTACCAGAGCAATCGCTTGTATGACGCGCGTTTGCGCGATGAGGAGGGGCGGGAACGGCATCTGATCGTTAAGGAGTTTTTGAAGCCGGATGAGTTTGAGGAGGCGCCCGTACGGGAGTTTGAGGCGCTGCGCATGCTGGCGCCGTTGGACGTGGCGCCGCAGCCGTTTCTGATGCGCCCGCAGGTGAATGGGGCGCGTCCGCTCGTGGTCTATGAGTATATGCCGGGAGAGATGTGGGACAGGCGACGGCCTGAGCCGGATGAGCTGCGCAAGTTGGGCGAGCTGTGGCTGCGGCTGAACGAGTTGCCGATTGACGATTTGTGGCTGTCGCGGGGGGCGGAGACGCCGCTGGCGCGACAGATGCAACGGCACGAGCGGTTCTACGGGGAGTATGCGGCGTGGGCGGAGGCGCATTTTGCGCCGGGCGTGCGCGCGGCGGAGCTTTGTCTGGCAGCGTTGCGGTCGCGGCAGGAGGTGGTGGAGGCGTTGCAGGCGGAGGCGCCGCTGCTCTGTTTTTGCCGGGCCGACGCGCGTTTTGCTAATGTGATTGCGCGGCCGGATGGGCGCGTGGGGTTGGTGGACTGGGAGGATTGCGGGCTGCGCGATCCGGCGCTGGATCTGGCGGATGTGGTGATGGCGCCGAACCAGGAGGATTTGCTGGATTGGGAGGAGTGGCAGCCGCTGCTGGCGCCGTACCTGGCGCGGCGTGGGCGCTACGACGCGGGGTTGGAGCGGCGCATGCAACTGTATCTGGCGCTGTTTCCGTTGGCGTGGTTGGGATGGTTGTTGAACGCGGGTGTGGCACGTGCGCAGCAGGGGCGATTGCGCGGGTGGCAGATCCACGGGATGGGGCCGAACGAAAAGCTGCGACGGTATCTGGCGCGAGCGCGGGCGTGGCCGAAGCCGGCGTTTGAGGAGCAGCTGGCGCGATTGGGGGAGCTGCGTTTCTTTCCGGAGGGATGACGGGCGGAGGCGTGACAGCGGTGGCTCGGTCAGGCGGCCGACCACAGAAATAGGACCGGACGAAGGGGCCGACACTCCAGCGCCAACTGCCTAACATAAAATCATTGTAAGTGTTTAACTGTCCGTCAAGAATTTGCGGGCTGTTTATGATAGGCTAGATACTGGTCGCTTCGACATAACTTTTGTGGATGGATGGATAACATGGCGAAGAAGATTTTGCGCCTGCTTGCCGTCTCCATCGTCGTTGCATCTGGGGCTCTGACGTTTTATATAGTGCGCGCCAGCAGCCCGCAGCCGGTGGAGCAAGTGGAAGTGGCGGTGCGCTGCAAAGAGGCCGGAAGCAATGAGATCGCGCCTACGGCGCGCTACTTCTATAACCCCGATTATGGTTGGTTCGACCGCACGCACTTTGGAAGCGGCAACCCACAGCAAGTGATCGCGGACGTGCGCGCGGCTGTGGCAGCCGGCGGCGGCGAGGTGACGGTGGAACAGATCGTGCACGACGGGGCGGCGGGCTATAGCGCCACGTATACTATCTCGGGCGAGGTGACGCGACAGAATGAGCTGGCGGTAGCGCTGGGAATTTACCAGGACTGGAGCTATCGTTTCGAGTCCTGGCAGGGCGAGCTGCCGCAGCGACTGGCAGGCTTTTTGTCGCCGTTTGCGGTGGAGGATCTGCCGAGCCACTATGTGGGATTCTTCGCAGCGGCGCACGAGATGGAGGTGCACCAGGTGTTTGCCTGTTATCTACCGGCAACGGTGGAGACGGATGATTCACCGCCGCGTTTTACGACGAGCCAGTCTGTGGTGCCCAATGATGAAGAGGAGGAAGAAGAGGAGAATGGGCTCAATCACCCGCAACGGCTGACGAACGAGCAGTTGAGGCCCATGATTTTTGACAAGCCGGGATGGGAGAATGTGGCCTGGCCTGCAGAGATGCAGATGGAGATGATTGACAGTTCGACGGGCCTGTGGACGCTGGTTGACGAGGAGCGGTGGATATTTGACGAGGAGAATAATCCGCTGCGGCCGCCGGAGCCGGATGAGCCTGAAGAGCGTGTAGGGGTGGGCCTGAGCGGGCCGTGAGCCGGCATGTGGGGAGAGTAGTACTTTAATACTACTGAAGTCAGTACCGCCGCGTCAGGTGAGATGGATGCTGTTTTGTATCATATGTTTAACCTCTTTCCTCTCTCATTTCTCCGATGAGAGACTGCAAGAACTCCGTCGCCGGACGGAGTTTTTGCTTTTTTGGGGTGGACGGCAGACGGCGGACCGCAGACGGTAGTAGACCAATCGAAACGACTATATTGTTGTTGCTGGCGCACTCGCCGCAACCGGGGACGATGTCCCGCGACGCGGGGCCGCTTCATTTAGGAATCGCCAATTGATACTGCGCCTTCGTCTTGGGGCCATAGGGGGGCCGCGTAGAGGGAG
>CAYSMQ010000387.1:0-4891 GCA_964432035.1 uncultured Ardenticatenaceae bacterium | reverse complement strand
AGGCTCAAGCGCGTCGTCACGGGATAGGGCACGCGATAGACGCCCTGCTCTACAATACGCTGCCAGCCGCCGGAAATATTTTGCATGTAAGCCGCCGGCTGCAAGATGGTGAAGGAAAGACCCGACTCGAGAATCTTCTCTTCCACGCGAAGCTTGTGCCAGTGGTGAGGCATTGCCTCTGTTTGTGGGTGCAGAACCGAATGGTACACAAATTGCTCCAGTTGGGCCCTACGCGCCGCTTGCAACGCGTTTAGCCCAAACAGCTCCTCCTTTTCGTGCATGTTAGGGCCGATATGGTAGATGGCCCTGATGCCGTCCAGAGCCTGTTCCCAGGCGGAAAGGTCACTCATGTCGCCGTAGACTGCGTCGACAGCTCCCGCATCGTGTATTGATTCTGCCTGCGCCTGGTTCTTTACAAAGGCGCGGACCGCCTCGCCCCGCGCCGCCAGCGCTGCTATCACCGCCAGTCCCGTTTTCCCCGCCGCGCCGCTCACTAATATCATGTCCTCTTAGAGTCCTCCTGAAGATCGAGCGTCGTCTCCGCCAATCAGCCGACTATTGTGCTATAATCTTAACGGTAAGTAGGTTCGTGTGCCCACACGTCCTTGCCAATCCAGTTCGCCCTAAGTTTGCCACCGCAAAAATCTCAGTTAGGAGGTAAGAATGACCGAGGAGACGCAGCAAGTCGAGGAGGCAGTCCAGCAGCCTGTGCCGGCATCGGAGGGCGAACAGCCAAGAGACGGTCGGCAGCGCGATCCTTCCCTGTACAAGAAGAGCGGCAAGCTAAAGCGCAAGGTGTACGAGCGCGAACTCGTTCGCTTGCAAGAGGAATTAGTCAAGCTCCAGTATTGGGTGCGGGAAAAAGGACTGCGCTTGGTGGTGCTTTTCGAAGGGCGCGATGCCGCGGGCAAAGGGGGCGTGATCAAACGCATCACGGAGCGCACCAACCCCCGCGTCGTGCGCGTGGTGGCGCTGGATAAGCCTACAGAGACGGAACAGACGCAATGGTACTTCCAGCGCTACGTGTCGCACCTGCCGGCAGCGGGTCAAATCGTGTTGTTCGACCGCAGCTGGTACAACCGCGCGCTGGTCGAGCGCGTGATGGGCTTCTGCAGCGAAGACCAGTACTGGCAGTTCATGCGCTCATGCCCCCAGTTTGAACGGATGCTAATTCGCGACGGTATCCAGCTCATCAAGTATTGGTTTTCGGTGAGCGATGAAGAGCAGGAACGGCGGTTCCAAAAACGAGCCACCGATCCGCGCCGCCGCTGGAAGCTGAGTCCCATGGACCTCGAAGCACGCCGCCGCTGGATCGATTATTCCAAGGCCAAGGATCGCATGTTCGAATACACGGATACCAAGCTCTCCCCCTGGTACGTGGTCAATTCGGACGACAAGCGGCGGGCGCGCCTGAACTGCATTACGCACCTGCTGAGCCTGGTGTCATATGAGGATGTCATGCCCGATCCTATCGAACTGCCTCCGCGCGACGACGATACAGCCTATGTACGCATGCCCTACGACGAGCAGACGTTCGTTCCCGAAGTCTATTAAGACCGGCGCTTCCCTTCGATTTGAAAGCAGTCCAACCACGATCACAAGGAGACACAACGATGCCACAAATCGATTGCCTACACGTACTCAAAGAGGGTTTGCCACCGAACGATCTTCCCACGCGCCACGTGATCGTCGTCGGCGCGGGCATGGCGGGCCTCACTGCGGGACTCCTGCTACGCGAAGCCGGGCACCGCGTGACGATTCTGGAGGCGCAAAATCGCCTGGGCGGGCGCGTCTTTACCTACCATGGTTTCCCGGGCAAGCTTTATGGCGAATTTGGGGCGATGCGCTTTCCACGCCAACATCGCCTGGCCCAGCACCTCATCCAGGAGCGCTTCCAACTGCCGACGGCGACCTTTGGCATGTATGATGAAGATACTTTTATCTGCTTGAACAATCATCCTCTACGCCGCAGCACGTTTCGGCCCATGGAATGCGGTTACGAACTGCCGGAAGCTGAAGCCGCGCTCTTACCCGCCGATCTCCTCAGAGAGACCATGCAGCCACTGATTGACCTGATGGCGCACGAGGACGGCTGGGAAAGAGTCGTAGCTGCTTATGATGGCTACTCATTGATCGACTATTTGCGCGAGAGCGATCTTAGCGATCAGGCGCTGGAGATGATCGGGCCCCTGCTCAACCTGGAAGGGCGTTTTCACTTCTCACTCGTGGAGTGGTTTATGCACTACTACGAGGATGTCTTCGGCGACCTGATCTATATCGTCGACGGCGCCGATTCGTTGCCCTACGCATTTGCCCCGCAACTGATGGATGCCGTTCGTCTGGGCGCCGCCGTTCACGCTGTGGAGCAAGGGCCGAATTCAGTGACCGTCCATTATCGTGACAACACGGGAAGGTATCACCAAATATCCGGTGACGAGTGTATCCTGACCATCCCCTTTAACCTTATGCGCCACATGGAGATACAGGGTCTGGACGCCAACAAGTGGTACATGATTCGCAACGTCTACTACGGGCGCGCGCACAAGATATTCATGCAGTTCAGCGAGCGCTGGTGGCAGACAAAATACGACATTAGCCACGGCGTAACGGTTACCGACCTTGCCATTCGCAATGTCGTCTACACGCCCGCCGGACAAGATCATCGCTACAAGCGCGGCGTGCTTATTGCCTCCTACGCCTGGGATCAGGACAGCATGGCCTACAGCATGCTCACGGAGGAGCAGCGTATTGCCCAGGCGCTACAGGATCTGGCCAAAATCCATCCGGAAGCGTACGACACGTTTGAATTTGGCGTTTCACATGATTGGGCGCTGGATCCCTACGCCGGCGGTATTGGCCCCATCTTCCGCCCGCACGAAATGAGCGGCAGCTTCTTCGACAACATCGTGCGCCCCGTCCATCGTATCTGGTTCGCAAACGACGCTTGCGACCGCCGCCACCGGCGCTGGATCGAAGGCGCCCTGCTGGCGGCGGTCAAAAATGCTTATGCAGTACACAGCGGCATGCGCAACGAGATCCCCGCTGCCCATTAGACGCCAGGTGCCGGTCACTTTCGAAAGCGACCGGCACCTTCACCCAAATTACTCGCCGCCCGGGGTCACTTCCACGTCCCGCTTCTCGAAGTCCGTGCCGCGTACGTCGAGGCCTTCTGCCTCCAGGTCGCTCACGGCCTGTTCGGCCAAGTCGGTGCGCAGCGCTTCGTCGTCCGGCGGTTCAGTCAACACGCCAAAGTCCAGCGAAATGTCCACCGTCTGCTGGTAGAGATCGGGATCCATGACGCCAATGCCTTGCGGTGAAGGCCAGATCAGAACGTTGATCTCGTTCAACATCCAACGCATATGCCCTTCGCCCAGGGTTGGCCCGTTATCCAGCACGATCTGCACGCACTCTTCGAAGTTGTCACGACAGTAGATCCAGCCGCGGAAACTGGCGCGCAGGAAGCGTAGCGCGATGTCTTCATTGCCTTCTTCCGCCAGCCAACTCTCGCGCGCGAAGACGTGATCTTGCAACATGGCTGTGCCAATGTCGTTGTAGTCGAAGACGGTGAAATCTTCGGGCTGGTATAGCTCGCCTGTCTCCGGATTCGTGGCTTCCAGCAATTGCGCCCATTCGTTGTACGTTTCTGCCTGCGCCAGGTCGATTTCGCGATTTAGCAACAACGACATATCGAACGGCTGTTGTACGATGGTCACGTCATCGGGATTGTCGGGGTCGATGCCGTGCATGCGTAGGGCGGCAAACACCTCCCACTCGTTGCCAAAGCCCCAGGTGCCAACGCGCTTTCCGGCCCAATCATCTACAGATTCAATACCCGAATCGGCCCACGCTACCTGCACCGTGCCGCTGCGCTGGAAAACCTGCCCGATGTTGACGAGGTCGGCGCCCGCCTCGCGCGAAGCCAGCATCTTGGGCACCCAGGCAATACCAAATTCGGCGTCACCCTGGGCCACGACCTGCTGCGGCACGATTTCTACGGCGCCTTCGAGGATCGTCACGTCCAGTCCTTCATCCTCATAGAAGCCCTGCGCCTGCGCCGCATAGTAGCCGGCAAACTGGCTTTGCGCCACCCATTGCAGCTGTAAGCGAACAGGGGTCAGTTCCTCAGTTGCGTCCGATTCCTCGTCCGCCGGCGCCTCTGCTTCGCCACCCTCCTCGGCCGGTTCCGCCGGCGCTTCGGTGTCCGTCTCAGCGCCGGCGTCCGGCTCTTCCGGCGTACCGCCACAAGCGACCAGGACCACCGCCAGTGCAAGAGCCAGCAAGAGCAGTAACCACTTCTTTCCTTTCATCTTCAATCCTCCTAAATTAAGTTTGGAAACTGGCACAGTGAGTCTGCTTCAAAGCTTCATGACCGGGCCGGGCCTCACCTCCTTCAACTGCGATCTTATCGTCTGTAATGGCGCCCGCAGCCGCCCCCATTCATTCCGACTTGCGCACCGAAGCGTGCCAGGGAATGGCGAGCCGCTCAATAAGCAGGATTACCGCGTAAAATGTCACACCGACCACACAGGCAATGATAATGGCTGCCCAGGCCCGCGCGAACCGAAACTGGGCCGCCTCCTGGGTGATGAAGACCCCCAATGCCGAACGATTCCCACCAAAGTACTCGCTGACCACGGCGCCGATCATGCTCAGAGCAGCGGCAACTTTGAAAGCATTAAACATATATGGCAGCGCGTTGGGCAGCCGCAACTTGACCAGGATCTCGAACTCATTGGCGGCATAGGAGCGCATCAGCTCCAGGGCCGAGGCGTCCACAAGGGTCAGTCCGCGTACCGTGTTAATCATCATGGGAAAAAAGACAATTACGGCGACGATGGCCATTTTGGACAGTGGATTGTCAATGCCAAACCAGTTGTTTAGAATCGGCGCA
>CAYSMQ010000386.1:0-4894 GCA_964432035.1 uncultured Ardenticatenaceae bacterium | reverse complement strand
GGCCAGCGCGGCGGCAAGGGGCAGCCAGCGTAGGCGGCGCGAATGATAGCGCGTGGGAAATATGAAAGGCAGAAGGCTGAGCGCAGCAAGAACGAGCGTTAGAACCTCGAAGGGGCGCATCAGGACTTAAGCACGATCGGTTCCGTCTGTGTGAACAGGCGCTGTCGCATGTAATACACGAGGAGGAGGAGCGAGATTATTGATAGAATGACGAGGAATACGGTCAGTAACTGGCGTTGACTTTGTGGCATGTGCCTTACTCCAGCCTAAGATAACAGAACGCCGCATATGGACACCCACGACGCGCCCTGTTCATCGGCGGGGCACTGCTCGTAGGCCACTTCCACGCCGCGGGCTTGCTCCAGATAGCGTAACATGAGATAGGTGGACGAAAAACCGCAGATGCGGTGGCGATCTTTCACGGCGCTGATTTCGCCATAAAAGCGATCGTGATCTCCACTGTTGATGGCCTCGATGAGACTGCGGTCACTTTGCGCCAGCTGCGCGCGACGAGCGTCGCCAAAGGGAACGGGATCGCCAAACGCGGGTCCTACATGCGCCAGATCTACGGAAGCCACGGCAAGTACGCGCTTACCGGCAGTGACTTCCCTGAGTGTGTTCAGGAAAACGTCGAAACGGGCTTCTTGCGCCGGGTGATGTCCGTTGCTGACGAAATGATGGAACGAGCCGCAGAGGATGGGGACGACGGGCGGCGGCTTGCGCCCTAATTGGCGACAGACGTAGTGCAGCCAGACGGCAGACAGCTCGACGGAGTGCTCACCGCGGTGGTTTAGTTCTAGATCAAACGCTTGGTCAGGACCGAGCGCCTGAGCAAGCGAGCGGACAACTTCTGGCGCCGCCGGTAACAGGCCAAAGGGTGTGGCATATGGTAATTCGGTGAGCGTGATGGTGCCCAAACCACCGTTGTGGTCCGTGCCAAAAATGAGCACGAGATCGGCGTCGGCGACGGCGGGAGCTGCGCGCTGCCACACACGAGCATACACGGACCCGCCGCGCTGGTAGTCGATGTGTGGTGAAACGACGGCCCGGGCGCGCCAGTCGCCGTCTGCATCGCCATTACTTGCGCCATCCCCGAATCCAACCTGTTCGAACAGCGCTTCGAGTTCATCAACGCTTGCCGGATAACTCGTTCCCGCCAACGCTGGCGGTCGTTGGCCCTGGCTGCGAAATGATTGTAGGATCCTGGCGCGGGCCCGTCTCGAGTGCTCGTTTTCCAACAGGAGGGCCTCGTCTAACTGTGCCAGCGTTTCCTCGATGACGGATGCCGGAACCTCCTCGCCGAAGTCTTGCGAGATAGCCTGGCGAATCTGGCGCAGGTCATGTTCGCCGTCGAGATAGACCAGAACCTGGGCCAATGCAGGAGGCAAAAACAGCTGCAATTCGCTCAGTTGCAGTGGGTCGTGTAGGTGCCACAGTTGGCGCCCTTGATAATAAACGGGTTGGAAATCGAGGGGTCGCAGGGCCGGTTTGGTGGACAAAATCACTCTCCTGGGTTAAAGATAGTCCGGGCAAGGGTGCGCCAGGATGCGCTGCCCTTGAAGTATGCAAATAAAGGGGCAAGAATGCAAGCAGTGCGCAAGCTTCTTCGCCGCCCGCGCCTCGTTTTCGTCGTGGTTTTCATCCTGGTCCTTTTGCCGGGGTGCCAGGCGGTACGTGAGCTCGCGCCGGCGACAGACAACACCACAACCGGACAAGGAGGTCCGCTCGCAGAGGAGGGCCAGCAGGCGCCCGCTGCACAGGCGACCTCCACGCCATTGCCAACGTTGTCGCCTGGGACACCGACGCCGGTTCCCTCTCCGACGCTGGCGTTGATGTCGGGAAGTCCGTCTATAGGCGATCCCTTTACCCCGGATCTGGGCAACACGGGATACGATGTGCAACATTACGATTTGCAGCTGGCCATCGATCCCGCCAGTGCCACTATTGTAGGCACGGCAACGCTAGAGGGGGTGACGACGATGCCCAATTTGCGCCAGATTCCGCTGGACTTCGTTGGCCTAGAGATTAGCGAGCTGACGGTGGATGGGCTGCCGGCGTCCTTCCGACGTGGCGCAGGGAAATTGTGGGTGGAGTACCCGCAGCCCATTCTGCAGGAAGGCACGCCGTTCACGCTGGCGGTCACCTACTCAGGAATGCCGGAACAAGTGGACTCTCCATACATTCACTACGCCGACTATCTGGGCCTTATCTTTCCGGGGGGCAATACCTTTTATACGCTTTCGGAGCCGGACGGGGCGCGCTACTGGTTCCCGAATAACGACCACCCGCTGGACCGCGCCACGTACCGTATTGAGCTTACGGTGCCGCGGGGATTGGCAGCGGTGTCCAACGGTCAGCTGGTTGATAGTATGCTAAGTACAATGCCTGACGGCAGCGAGGGTTCCACCTTCGTCTGGGAGCACGATGAGCCGATGGCGAGCTACCTGGCGCTGGCGGCGGGAGGACACTATCTGCGCGTTGAGGAGTCGTCGCCGCAAGGCATCCCACTGGTGTTTTACTACTTCCCAGAGTTGGAAGAGGAATACCTGGAGGCCGTAGATATCACCGGCGAAGCGATCGATTGGATGAGCGAGCTGTTCGGCCCCTACCCTTATGACAGCTACGGTCAGGCCAGCTACTATGCACTGGGCATTTCCATGGAGATGCAGACGATGACGTTGTTATCTTTCCAGATGTTGGACGAGCGCACCGTGGTGCACGAGATGTCGCACTCCTGGTTTGGCAATTGGGTGGCGCACGACAGCTGGGGTGACACCTGGCGCAAGGAAGGTATTGCCACATATTTAGAGGTGTTGTGGTTAGCGCGCGACAATCCGGCCGAAATCGATAGCCTGATTGCCGAAATCGAGGAGGAGGTAGCGGAGCGGGGACAAGATTACCCGCTGGACCAGCCACCGCGGGAGCGAATCCTTAGTTTTGATAGCTACAATCGGGGCGCGTTGATGATTCACGCGCTGCACGAGGAGCTAGGTGACGATGCCTTTTTCCAGGGTCTGCGCACGTACGTGGCCCGTTACGGCGGGCAGAGCGTGGGGCAGGAGTCATTCGAAGAGGTGATGGAAGAGGCTGCGGGTCGGGATCTGGATGATTTCTGGGACGATTGGTTGGTGGATGGGACGCCGCCGTAGGGGCGCAGTTGTCTCGATTGCGCCATAGCAATCGGGGACGATGCCCTGTGGTATAGGGGCGTTACGTTGCCCGGCTGCGGCTCTCAAGTAGGCTGCGCCATACGGCATAGCGATCGGCATCCGTCTCGAATGTGAAATAGATGGTGCGTTCTTCGCTAGGCTGCTGGCGCTTTGATTCTTCCTGCGCGCCGGGATAGTAGCTGGGCTCGCGAGCCAGTTCAGGGCTCCAGCTGACAATAAAGTGCAGGGCAATGGCTTTTTGTGGGCGACGGCCAAAGAGTAGGTAACCGGGGCGCACGCCGCGTATGAATTCCGGCTCGATGAGCTGGTAGAGATATTGGCCAGGTTCGTTCTCTACCATGACAACGTGATGACCTGCCGGCACGCGCCAATATTCGGCCGACTCTTCGAGCACATAGCGCTCGTAATCGCGGACGCTGAATATGCCGGTGGCGCGTAGTGGGACGCGACTCTCGTCGCGTGGGGAGGCGAACTCAGGATCGAGTTCCATGTCGTCGTCGTCGACGAAACGCGTATAGCCTCTGCGGCCGGCAATCCAATACCCCGCGATTAGAACGACAGCCACAGCCAACACCGCGTTTGTGATCCACATGGACCAGGTCAGGAAGAAGGACCACAAGGCAAGCGTTAGCAGTAGGACAATGAGCCACGTCGACAGGGTCACGCCAAGAAAGCGACGGCGTCGCGTCTGGTACATGAAAGCGTAAAGGCGGCTTAGAAAACGCATGATCTCAGGCGGGAATGCCTTTCAGCAACCCGAGCATGTCATCGTGAATTCGTCCGTTACTGGCGATTAGCTCATTCGGCTGCGTCGGCTGCAACCGGAAAGGGGAGCCGTCCATGGCGCTGAGCCGCCCGCCAGCTTCCTGTACAAGTAAGGCGGCTGCAGCCACGTCCCAACTTCCTAGCTTGTATTCCCAATAGCCGTCCATTCGCCCGGCGGCGACATAGGCTACGTCGAGGGCAGCGGCGCCACCCCGGCGGATGCCCTGTGCGCGCTTAAGAAAGGCAGTGAATTCGGGAACGTTGTCTCGCCGGCTGTGATGCCGGTCGTATGGGAAGCCGGTAGCCAGTAGACTGTGGACCAATTCGCCATTTGTGCTGACTTGGAGACGCTCTTCGTTGTCGCCGGTGCTAAGGAATGCACCATGTCCGCTGGCGCCGTGGAAGCACTCGTCGCGCAACGGATCGTAGACGACGCCCACCAGCGGCTTCTCACCATCGTAGAGGGCCAACGAGACGGCAAAGGCGGGATAGCCGTGCGCAAAGTTGATCGTGCCGTCCAGGGGATCGACAAGCCAGAGTCTGCTGTCGCCGTTGTCACGGTAGTTCTGACTACCACCCTCTTCGCCGACGATGGCGTCCTGAGGAAAGGCTTGGCGCAGCCGACCGACAATCAGCGTCTCAGCCTCTGTATCGTACTGTGTGACGAGATCGATAGCCGAACTCTTAGCGTTGATATCTTTGGCCTGCCGAAACCCCTCCCGCAAAAGGGCGCCAGCTTCGCGAGCAATGGTGATAGCGATGGTCTTGGTCTCGATGGTGTCCATAAAAGTATTTTAGTGGGGATGGAACGGTGTGTAAAGGGTGGAGATTGAGGGACTGGAGATTGGGGGGGACTGGAGATTGGAGATTAGAGATTGGAGACTCACCGGGGTCAATCTCCAACCTCTAATCTCTAATCTCGAACTTCCTCATTAGTCCCACCAAATGTAACTGCCTCG
>CAYSMQ010000385.1:0-4902 GCA_964432035.1 uncultured Ardenticatenaceae bacterium | reverse complement strand
TTTCGTATGGCACCAAGTGGGGGCGCGCGCTCCTGGATCTGGCGCTGGAACGGGCGTCACTACAGGACACGACGATACCCAGCTTTGCTCGCAAGCGGGAAATCGACGGCAGCGCGTGGGCGTTGCCGGAGAATGTGCAACCTATCGATCATATTTGTCTGAGTTCTTCGTGGGCGCGGCGTGTAAAAGCGGTTGGCGCCTGGCCCGGCGAATCGCTTGAAACCGGTTATCTGAGCGACCACAGCGGCGTGTGGATCGACCTAGAGCGCTGAGAAATCGGATGTCTTTTTTCAAACGCCTGCCACTAAGCTTGGGCACCAAGACATCCGATTTCTGTCCTTGAAAGCGGACGCGAGCACATATAGGTAGAGAATGAGAGCCCAAATCAGGTACAATCGCACAGCTTAGTAGGGTTTGCACCCATGTATTTCCTCCCTGGATTACGGCACACTGTTAACACAACGCAGGAAGGCGTGCCCGAAGTGCGCCGAGAAGCGTCTTGTTACTCGACACTTGCAGGCGCGGTGAAGATCGCGGTTTCGCAAGATTACAACTCATACGATCTGGGAGGTAACGAAAAATGTTACGATGGATAATTATTCTGCTTGTGATTGCACTGGTGGCGGCGCTGTTGGGCTTTGGCGGCATCGCCGGCGCGGCGGCAGGCATCGCAGAGATCATTTTCTATATTTTCATCGCCCTGGTGGTTCTTGCTGTCATCCTGGGCTTAGTGCGAGGTTTCTAACCCACCGCCGGTAAGAAAAAAGAGCGGCTCCGATTGGAGCCGCTCTTTTTTGATCTCGAATAATCGCTAGTGAACCTGCACCGGATCCTTAATCACGCCGCGCTCGGTTAGCGGCAGCTCATACCCTTCGTCCCACCCCTCTGGCGGGGAGGTCTTCTCAATTTTTACCGCCGTATTCTTGTAGTCGGGAATCTTGGCCCGCTCGTCAACGCGATCGAGCGTCAGCAGGTTGGCGGCAGCTTCTGCAAAGTGGAAGGGGATAAAGATAGTGCCCTGCGGAGAGCGACCGGTAACCAGCACGCGAAGTGTTATGGTGCCGCGCCGGGAGCTGACGTTGATCCAATCGCCTGTTTCCAGCTCCAATTCTGCCGCGTCGTCGGGGTGCATCTCGCAGATAGCCTCGGGGAACGCTTCTTCGATGGCCGAGCGCCCCGTCATCGTGCTGCCGTGCCAATGATAGAGCACGCGCCCTGTTGTTAGGTTAAAGGGATATTCCTCGTCGGGTTGTTCGGAGTTCGTGCCGTAATCCACTGCCCAGAAGCGCCCTTTGCCGCGCGGGAAGGAATCGGCGAAGAGGAAAGGCGTTCCGGGATGATCCTTGCTAGGACAGGGCCAGTGCACGCCGCCTTCGCGTTCCAGCCGCTCGTAGTCGATGCCGTAAAACTCTGGCGTCACAGCGCGCATTTCTTCCCAGATCTCGCTAGGACGGCTGAAATCGAAGCCGGAAGCCAGTTGCAGTCCCAGACGCTGCTCGATGCGGCGACCCAGATCGCAGAGGATATCCCAATCGGGGCGCGATTCTCCAACGGGCGCCACGGCCTGGCGGCAACGCTGCACGCGGCGGTCGGAGTTGGTGAACGTGCCGTCTTTCTCGGCAAAGCTGGTTGCAGGTAAGATGACGTCGGCCATCTCGCCCGTCTCATTGATGAAAATGTCCTGACACACCATGAACTCCAGCTGCTCCAGGGCGTGGCGCGTGTGATCCAGGTTAGGTTCGCTGATCATGGGGTTCTCGCCCATGATGTACATGCCGCGAACAGCGCCGGTGATTGCGCTGTCGATCATTTCCGTTGCCGTGAGACCCGGGCGCGGGTTCAGCTCAACGCCCCAATGCTTCTCGAATTTGGCCTTGACGTCTGGCTCGTCCACTTTCTGGTAAGCGGTGAAGACGTTGGGCAAGCCACCGCTGTCGGAGCAGCCCTGCACGTTGTTTTGTCCGCGCAAGGGATTCAAGCCTGTACCAGCCTTGCCCACGTGCCCACACATCAGGGCCAGGTTGACCAGCGAGAGCGTGTTATCCGTACCGTGAGTGCTCTGGCTGATGCCCATGCCCCAGTAGATAGCTGCGCGGTTAGCCTTGGCGTAGATGCGCGCCGCCTCACGAATCGATTCGGCAGGTACGCCGCTTATTTCTTCCGCCCATTCCGGCGTAAGCTCTTCCAGCGATTCCACATAGTCGCTGAAGTTCTCCGTGCGCGAAGCAATAAACTCCTCGTCATATAGCTTTTCTTTGACGATGACGTGAGCCATGGCGTTGAAAACGGCGACGTCCGTGCCTGGATTCTGGCGCAGCCAGAGATCAGAGAAGTCAACCATACCGATATGACGCGGATCGACGACCACGAGCTTCGCGCCGTTATTGCGCACGGCGCGTTTGAGGAAATTAGAAATGACGGGGTGTGTCTCGGTCGTGTTGGAGCCGGTGACGATGAAGGCCTCCAGATCTTCCATTTCGGCGATGGAATTGGACATGGCGCTGGAGCCAATTGAGAGTTGTAGCCCGGTCACAGACCCGGCGTGGCAAAGGCGCGCGCAGTGGTCTACGTTGTTGGTGCGCAGCAGGGCGCGCATCAGCTTCTGGAACATATAGTTGTCTTCATTGGTAGCCTTGGCGCTGGCGTAACTAGAAACAGCATCGCCGCCGTGTTCGCGCGCGATGCGCACCAGTTCGTCTGCAACGTAGTCCAGAGCCTCATCCCAACTCACCTCGCGCCACACGGGCTCGGCGCTGCGCCCTTCTTCGCGGTTGGCGCGGATCAGGGGACGCTTGACCCGGCCCGGATGCTTGACGTAGTCCGTGCCGAAGCGACCCTTGACGCAGAGCATGCCGTGGTTAGGCGCGACGTCAAATGGCGCGTCAATGCGATAAATGTAGCCGTCCTTGACGCTCAGGTTCATCTGGCAACCCACCCCACAGTAAGGACAAGTCGTTCTCACAACCTTATCTGCTTTAATCATCGTCATTGCCACGAACCTCCAATAATTAGCAACAGTTTCCGTTGTTTTCGACGCGACAGAAGTGGCGTTCAGTCCGCCATTTCTACTTTCCGCTTCCGTCGTCCGCCGCGCGTCTGGAAAAAGATCTCATCCGGATCCATGCCTTGCTCTAACAACGCCTGGCGTTTCGGCTTGAGCGCACCCGTGGGGCACACGCCCACGCACTGACCACAGAAGACACACGTGGTGTCCATCATGCCATTGTTCTGGTAAGTGCCAATTGTCGTGTGGAAGCCACGTCCGTCGAAGTTGAGGGCGAAGGCGAACTGGGCGTCGTCTGCGCACACTTGCACGCAACGCCAGCAATTGATGCATTGGTTATAGTCACGCAAGTAAAAGGGATTGTCGTCGTAAATAGGCGTTTCGCGGCGCTCGCCGTCCGGGAAGCGCGTCACGTCGGCGTCATACGCTTCGATCAGCTCAAGAATCTCCGGCGCTTCTGAAACGTCAACCGTCGAGGCCAGCATTTCCAGTATTGTGCGCCGTCCGCGCTGCACGGGTTCGCTCTGCGTATTGACTTCCATGCCGTCGCGACACTCGCTGACGCAGGCAGCTGCCTGCACCCGACCGCCGGCATCAACCGAGCATATGCGGCAGAGGCCGTTGGCCGTAAGATGTGGATGGTAGCAAATGACCGGGATCTCGATGCCTACCTCCCGGGCGGCGTCCAGAATCGTCGTCCCGGCCGGTACGGTGACTTCTTTGCCGTCGATGGTAAGGGTGACCGTATCACTCATACTATTCTCCGATAATGACTGACTTTTCTTTCTGACCGGAGGCGGTCTGCCCTGAAAATTGGCGCCCATCCCCGCGCTCCGTTACGCTATCAATCGTTGTATTTCCTTCTTTACCAAGTATACGGTGAATGCCCGCCTTGCGCAGGTTGGCGCGCAGCGAATAGGTGCGCGCCCGCCAATACTGGTTGTAGAGGCGGTTTTGCAGGCGAAAACGGGCTAATTCCAACTGAAAGGCGATTCCCTGCTGCCGGATTTGCTCGTTGAACAATTGTCGCGCATAGGCGTACAGTTGCAGATCGTACTCGTTATGCTGCCGGATGGTGTCGATTTCGCCCGCTGTTACTTCATCGCGGTAAACCCGTTTGCGGGTCTTGTTACGGCGCCTGTAGCACATTGGACGCCAACCAAAAGTGCGCGCCAACAGCAGGTACGATGCGTCGAATTGTTCCGTCAGACCAACGACGACAAACCGCTCGCGCAAATTGTGCTTCGCTTGTTCCAGCATTTTGGGCGTGCAGGGCCCGAAGCCTCGCTTGTGCCAGTTGCCTGCAATCATGCGCGTCTGCAGATTATCCATTTCGGCCGCGTCGGCATAGTGTTGCACGTAACCCTTTAAATCCATCTCCCCTGATTGCAGATGAGCATAAACAGGGGAGCCGGGCAACGTGCGATCAAAACTGTAGTGTGACAACACGCGCTCAATCGGCTCGCGCAACATGGTAATGTACACTGCCGGACGCGGTAGATGACGGTGCAGACCGAAACCCATATGCCCGTTCAACAAGCGAACATCGACCAGCTGCTCCTTACTCAGCGCTTCAAAGTCATTAAGCGTGTTGCCCGGAAAACGCTGCGTGCTACACGTCGCAAAGCTCTCCTCCGGCGCAAACTGGGTCTCCAGTAAATGGTGAAGGGTTGTGCCTCCGGCCTTGAGAATGTGCACGAAAATGAGAGCAGCATCTTCAGTTGTTAGACCTGACAGGTTTCCAAAACCTGTCAGGTCTTGCTGCTGCTGTTGCTCTATCATTCAAACACCACCCGATCGCTGTGCGTGTAGACGCGCATGCGATCCTGTCGCAGATAGGCCACAATCGTAATGTTCCAAGCGTCGGCCATTCGCACGGACAGGCTGGTGGGCGACGT
>CAYSMQ010000384.1:0-4906 GCA_964432035.1 uncultured Ardenticatenaceae bacterium | reverse complement strand
GCCGGTACGCGTCGTTCCCCGTTGCGGCCGGCCACGGAGAGCGTGGCGTCTAGCGCCACGGCGATGACGGGCAGTTCGGAGGCAGGGTCGGCGTGCACCAGGCTGCCGCCAACCGTGCCCCGGTTACGAATCTGCGGGTGTGCGATGTGGGGCATGGCTTCGGCCAGGAGCGGGCAAAGCTCGCGCACGAGGGGGTCTTGCTCTACGCGGCGCTGCCGCGTCATGGCGCCGATGCGCAGGCCGCCGTCTGCCGTGGGCGTCACGTAGCTCAGCGCTTCTAGCCGGTTTAGATCCAGCAAAACCGTGGGCTGCACAAGGCGGAAATTCATCGCCGGCACCAGGCTCTGCCCGCCGGCCAGCCACTTCGCGTCCGATCCGTACTCGGCGCCCAACTCCAGGGCAGCCGCAATCGTCACGGGGGAAAAATAGCGAAATGGCGCTGGCTTCATGGGAAATTCCTTCAGAAACTAGAATAGCGACCGCCGAATCTGCCACAAGAACGCGTCGCCACCCGACGTTATGTCATTTGATGGGGAAATGTGACCAATTATTGTGCAACCGCCAGACCATGTCAAGCAGCATCTTGAAGGCCGAAGAGATGCGTAATCACCGTGACGCCGGCGCCGCCGACGCTCTGCATTAAGGCCCGGCGCGGATCGGGCAGTTGGTTATCGCCGGCCCGGCCCGTCAGCTGCAAAACGATCTCACAGACCTGGTAAAGGGCCGTCGCGCCAATAGGATGGCCCCTGGCCTTCAACCCACCCATCGTGCTCAGCGGGATGCGGCCCTCAAGAGAGATGTCACCGCCTTCGGCCAGGCGCCAGCCTTCCCCGGGCGCGGCGAAACCAACCGCTTCTAGCAACAGACAGGTCATAATGGTAAAGGCATCATGCGCTTCAAAGAAGTTGACGTCCTCAATCGCCAACTGCGCCTGCTGCAAAGCCCGCTGCGCCGACAGTCGCGCCGCCGCGAGCTCTAATGGCTTATCTCGGTCCTCGATACGAAAGCGATCGGTGGCCACGCTGGAAGCCAACAAGTTGACCGGTCGGTCGCTAAAGGTTCGCGCCTGGGACGCCGGGGCCAGCACCACGGCCGCCGCGCCTTCGCTGATAGGTGCACAGTCATAGAGTCGGATTGGCGGGCTGATCAGCCGCGAGTCCATGACGTCGGCCACGCTCAGATCTGGTTTGTGGAACATGGCCAGCGGGTTGCGCGATGCGTTGCGGTGGGCAATCACCGCAAAGGGGGCCAGCGCGTCTTGTGGTGGATTGTAAGCACGGAAGTACGATCGCATCAGCCGCGCGTTCTGGCTGTCCAGGGTGGCGCCGTCGGGCACTTCGCGCTCGGCATCCAGGGCCTTGGCCAGCACGGGCGTGACGCCCGGCGCGTTCATCTTCTCCACCCCGGCAACGACGACAACGTCTGCTGCGCCGCTGGCGACGGCCAGATAACCCACGCGCAGGGCAGCCGCGCCGCTTGCTGTTGCCGCACGTAGATGGAGCGCTTCCACGCCACGCAGGCCAGCTTCGTCGGCCACCAGAGCAGCCACATGTTTCTGCCCCTGCAACTCGTCGCCGAGCATGTTGGCCAAATAGAGTGCGTCTACGTCGTCGACGTTAGCGTCCTCCAGGGCCATGCGCACGGCGCGCGCGCCGAGCTGTCGCAGGCTATCACTATGTTCTTTTAGAACTGGCGTCTGGCCAATTCCGACCACGCTGACGGGTCGCATGTGGCTAGACCATTTCTTCGCGCGCCCGGGCGCTCAGATAGTCCATGCTCCACACCATGGCCACGATGGCCCAGGTGGCCATGCCCGCAGCCGAGTACTGGTTCAATTGCACCCAGATACGGAACTGCTGGCCGATACCACCACCGCCCACAAAGCCAATGACCGTGGACATACGAATGTTGATATCCCACTGGTACAGGATAAATGCCAGGAATCGGGGCACAAGCTGCGGTATGTAAGCGTAGGCAAGCGTTTGCAGCCGACCGGCGCCGGTGGCCCGAATCGCTTCCACCGGTCCGGGGTCAATCTCTTCGATAGTCTCTGAAAAGAGCTTGCCCAGATTAGGGATGTTATTCAGCGCCAGGGCCAGCATACCGGCGAAGGGCCCAACGCCAACCCAGGCGGCGGCGATCAGCACCAGAATCAGCGGTTCGATGGAGCGCGTAATGTTGAACGTAGTGCGAAAAATATAGTAGACCGTGCGCCCAATTCTCGACGTACCCATCACGTTGCGCGCCGCCAAGAAACTGAGCGGAATGGCAAAGAGTGAGCCCAGGGTGGTGGCCATGAGGGCCATCAGCAAGGTGACGATGGACAGATCGACCACCGTGTGGAAGCTGTCGCTTAGTTGTCGCGGGCCGATGGTCTCATTCCAGGTAATGGCCACGCGCACCGGCTCCTCCGAATCTTCGGGTATGCCCGCCAGTACGATTGAGTCGATCTCGGTCTCGTACTGCAGTTCTCCCTGATCGTCAGTCACGCAACAGTCCGAACTGATGCGCAGGAAGGCGCCGTCGGGGAACAGCCACCTTACGGAGACTTGCTGGTTGGGCGGCAAATCGCTGGCTTCAATAAGCAGCGGATCGTCGACCTCTCCACACGACGGGGTCAGAGACATGCTTGCGTCGGCGGCATCGTCGCTTACCCCTCCTTCCACCTCCTCCGCCGTGCCGCAGGGCACCGGAAGTGGCTGTGCCAGGGTAAACTCCTCTTGGGGCCGGTCGAAGAAGTCGGGCACGGCAAAGGCGCGCGCGATGCGCAAGCCGCCGGGCGCGCCCTCCACTAACTCATCAAGCTCAATCTCAGCCACGTTCCAGGACCATACAAAAAGAAAGACAAAGACGGCGATGGCAAAGCCGCGCGTCACAATGCGCCTGGGCGTCCAACCAGGTTCCGCCGCGGGCGTGCCCACGATGATGCGCTCGCGCAGCCAACCGGAGAAGTAGTCGAGGCTGGCGACGACGATGACGATGGCAATAATGGCCGTGGCCATGGCCGAGAAGCGAGTCAGGCGGATCCACTGAATGACCAGGAAACCGAGACCGGCGTCGCTCACCAGACCGATAACCGTGGAGAGGCGCACGTTGATGTCCCAGCGATACAGCGTAAAGGAGGTGAACGTGGGCAGAATCTGGGGAAAAACGGCGTAGACGACCATCTGGGGCCAGCGCGCGCCGGTGGCGCGGATGGCTTCGATGGGGCCGGGATCGATGCTTTCGATGGCCTCAGAGTACAGCTTGCCCAGGGCGGCGACCGTATGCAGCCACAAGGCAAGCGACCCCGCAAAGGGACCAAGGCCCACCCAAACAACGAAAATAAGGGCCCACATCAGCGTCTCAATGGAGCGAACAACATTGAGAAATGTGCGCGTTACATAGTAGATGCCACGCGTCACCACGTTCGCTTCCATCAGGTTGCGGGCCGCCAGGAAACTGAAGGGCACGGCAAATATGACGCCCATTACCGTTGCTATGAAGGCCAGGGCAATCGTTTCGCCGACCTTTTCGATGACCAGATCCAGCGTCTGCGTCGCAATTAAAGGCCCAAAGGGACGCATCTGCTGCGCGCGGATGGCGTGCGTTTGCGTCTCGCCTTCCGCAGGACGCTGCGTAATAGGCACGGCCTGGGGGACTTGAATCGTCACCTCAAAGCGCCCATCGTCGTCGGTCGTAAACGTGACGGGCTCACCCTCTAGCGTAATGCGCTGCACATCGCCAATCGGATTAACCCAACGCAACTCCCCCTCGAAATTAGGGAAAAAGCCCTCGCCGCTAACCTGTATGCGCTCGCCCACGTCGGCGCAAGGTACGCCGGACATCACGTCCGGCTCGTCAGTACCACTGCGGCTAGGCGGCGGCAGTGGATCGACGCAGGGTACCTGGAACGGTTCCAGCCCAATGAGGTCTTCGGTCTCTCGCGTAAACAGTTCGGGGTCGGTTAACGCCGATAAGTAGGGGCGTATGGTGGGCAGGCCAGAAACGAGACGGTCAGTACTGACGTCGACGGCATCAAACGCCAGGGCGTAGACGACCAGCCCGCCCAACACCAGAGCCACCGTCAGGGGGATTTCACGACCCTGAGCAAGACGGTAGGTCTGCCAAACGTTCCACAGCCAGATACCGGCGACCGCAAGCAGCAGTGAGGGGAGTCCCCAATACAACACGAGGCCCGCCAGGGCCAGGATGCTGCCAAGGACGATAACGCCCAATTGCCGTCTGCCAAGAATGAATTGTCCGCTCCCCGGAATGATTAGCGAGGCGACCGCAGCTTGCCAGGCAGGTAAGGTGGAAGGTTGCGGTGCGTCGTCCCTGCTATTATTTTCTTGCATGTATTGGTTGCTCGCTCACCTGACTCGTGGGTTACTGAGGCTGTCCTCCAACGGTGACCATTTCTGCCTCTTCCCCGTAAACCTCTTTAAATCGCTCCGGCGTCAATTCGTCCGGTAGACCATCGAACACAACTTCTCCCGCTTTCAGGCCCACCACACGCGAGGCGTAACGGTGAACGAGATCCAGAAAGTGGAGGCTGCAAAGGACGGTGATGTCATCCTGCTGGTTCAACAGTTCCAGGTATTGCATGATGGAATGGGACAGGACGGGATCCAGACTGGCGACCGGCTCGTCGGCGAGCATCAGCGTGGGCTCCTGCATCAGAGCGCGCGCAATGGCCACGCGCTGTTGCTGACCGCCCGAAAGCTGGTCGGCCCGGTTGTGCGCCTTTTCTGCGATACCCACCCGCTCCAGGGCATTAATGGCGCGACGCCGATCGGCCGAGGAAAACTGGTGGATCAGGCTGGAATAGGGGTTGGCGTACCCTAAGCGACCGGAAAGAACGTTGGTCATGACGCTGCTGCGCTTGACCAGATTAAACTGTTGGAAAATCATGCCGATCTTGCGC
>CAYSMQ010000383.1:0-4925 GCA_964432035.1 uncultured Ardenticatenaceae bacterium | reverse complement strand
ACGCGTTGCAAGATTTCCTCAAACCGTTCGCGCAGGGCCTCCTGGCTACGGAAACGCCCGCTTGCATCCAGGTTGTCACCGTAGGGAAGGTTGACGGCGCCGGGAATGTGACCGGCGATAGGGTCAATGGGTTCATTCTCGCCCCTATAACGCTCAGCCGCGCGTGAATCAACCAGCAGAACTGCCGGATCCTGGCGCAGGGCGTTTACCTCGTCTCCTCTGGCGACCCAATCTTCTTGTGGCCGGGCAATGAAGTGTCGCGCCTGGGCCGTTTCCACACCGTCTTTGACCGGATAGCCCTGACGCTGCCACTCTTGCCACCCGCCGTCGAGCACGGCGACCTGTTCGTGACCCAGCCAGCGCAGCATCCACCACAGGCGAGAGGCGATGGCGCCGCCGGACGCGTCATAGGCGACGACCTGTTGTCCGGGACCAATCCCCCAGCTTCCGAAGCGCCGCGCCATTTGATGCGGATCGGGAAGTGGGTGCCGTCCGGTGCTGCCGGGAACGATTGGGCCGGACAGATCCTCGTCGAGATGAGCATAAAGGGCGCCCGGAATATGCGCCTCTTCGTACTCGCGCCGTCCCAGCTCTGGCTCGCCCAGTGAAAAGCGACAATCGACGATGGTCCAGTTGGGGTCGGACAAGTGCTCGATAAGGTCTTCGGTTGTAATCAAGGTTGCGAACGTCATCACGGTTCCCGAGTAGTTCTTTATACGTATTCCAAACTGTAAGGAGTCTTCCACAGGATTGCCAGCGCGGCAAGTCCGGCGCCGGTGACAATTAATACGTGTCGCATTAATCGTACCACTAAACTATACAATCATCCATTATTATAGTATAATGTGTTTAGTTACTCGATAGAGAGTGACTGAGCTACTTTTAACAGGGCGTTTAGACGCTATAAACCGCAAGAGGGAAGAGCCGTGGATAGAACGAAGAAAATTGGCATTATCATTTGCGATCGTTATCGCCGGTGTGCTGGCGGTAA
Source organism: uncultured Ardenticatenaceae bacterium (assembly GCA_964432035.1). Lineage (GTDB taxonomy): Bacteria > Chloroflexota > Anaerolineae > Promineifilales > Promineifilaceae > JAAYYY01. The sequence goes on along the minus strand of CAYSMQ010000383.1, from coordinate 3,934 downwards.
ATGTCTGCGCGCGTTGAAGGGTAGGGTGAACAGTAAATGATGTTTCGCACTATTGGGCACGTTGAGAATTCGTTTGATGAGCCAGCTGCACCAGATTTGATAAGGGAGGCCGTGTCGCGGCTCGTTCTTGATCCTTCACTTGTCGCGGGGCTGAAGGGACTAGAGCCGGAACAACGGCTGATGGTCATCTTCTTCTTTCATCGCTCACAGGGCTACGAGCTGCAACAGCATCCTCGTGGCGACGCCAGTCGCGCCAAGCGAGGCGTCTTCGCTCTACGTAGTCCGCGCCGGCCCAACCCTATCGGCGTCACCGTAGTGGAGCTGTTGGCGATAGAGGAGAACGTCCTGCAAGTGCGTGGCCTAGATGCCATCAATGGCACACCGGTGCTCGACCTGAAGCCCGCCTGATTTGCTGCAGGTCATCGCACTATGACGACCAAGTGAGGCAACAATGAATCGTCACCTTCTTGCTTCTCGAGTTGAGCGGCTTTGGGAGAATGAAGGCAGCTATCTACGCCTTCCTGGCAGCGGCCATTTCCACGCCGCTGGGTACCTTCGTCTCCTATCCGTGTCGCTGTCGACGAAGAGGTTGACCTGATCGTTATTTCTAGTCATGGAGCCGGTGGCAGGGCTCCATGGGCTTTCGGCAGCGTGGCCGTGAAGGTGACAAGCCACAGCCCGTGTCCAGTTCTGCTGGTCCGTCCGCAAGCGGAAACGACGCAGGAAACGTAGAAAGAGCAGAGACGAATGCTAACATGCGGGTTAGGGCCAGATCCTAGAGCTGTGAGCCATCACTCAGGACCAGAAAACGAGTATACTTAATTTAATCTATATTAGCTTAATTAAGTGGGTTCCTTGCCTGCTTCCGACTCGCTAATGTGACAGCCGCGCCGCACTAAGCTACACTAATTTTATGGCTCCTTTACGCGACTCTGACGCGCAATCTCATAGCCAGTTTCCCAAATCGGACCGCGTCCCGAGCGCATCTATCGAGTATCAACGTATATTCGAGACGGTGGGCGATGGACTGATTATCCACGATGCAGAGTCTGGTCACGTGGTTGAGGCCAATCCCGCGGCGAGCGCACTACATGGTTATGCCCGCGAGGATTTTATCGGACTGCAGCCCACAACATTCATGGACGCGGACAGTTATGCTCGTCTTAGCGATTGGCTGCAGACGCTTCGGGCCGGAGACACATTCGAAGCCACAGTCGTCCACGTGCGCCGGGACGGAACACCGTTCACCGCCGAGGTGCGCGGGACGGGGTGTTTGCTCGGCGACCGGCTGTACCTTGTCAGCGTCATCCGCGACGTCAGTGCGCGGGTTCAGGCTGAGCGGATGCTACGGCAACAGGTCGCCGCCCGCCTGCGCGAGCAGTCTACTCTCTTGGAGATTTCCCAGAAGTTGGCCTCCGTCCTGGAACTCAATCCGGGTTTGATCCTCGACCAGTTGCACATGATTGTAGCGTATACACGCGCTGTGCTCTTCACCTTGCAGGAACAGAAATTGGAACTGGTTGCTCTGGCGGTGCGTGGACCGCAACAACTAAAAGAGGCCGTGCCCTTCCGCATCCCGCTAGATGGCCCGGAGACGCTACCGGCGCTATTGAATGGTCATCGAGTGCAGCGAATTGCCGACGTATGGAGTGATGAGCCAGCGGCGCAAGGCTTACGGTCCCTCTTGAACGAGCACGGCGCCATCCTGTTAGACGGCGTACATGCGTGGATGTGGGTGCCTCTGGCGGTAAAGGGACGCGTCATCGGCGGTCTGGGCATTGCGCATGCAGAGCGAGACGCGTTCACAACTCACCAGGCCAATCTGGCGCAGCTGATGGCCAACCAGGCGGCCATTACGATGCTCAACGCCGAACTGTATGAACAGGCGCAGACGGCCGCGACCCTGGAAGAACGCCAGCGCCTGGCGCAAAACCTACACGATGCGGTAAACCAGTCTCTCTTTTCCGCGACCCTGATTGCCGAAGTCCTACCACGCGTCTGGGAACGCGATGCAGATGAGGGGCGAAAGTCTCTGGAAGACCTGCGCCGCCTGACCCGCGGCGCCATGGCCGAGATGCGCGGCTTGTTGGCTGAGCTACGGCCCATGGTCCTCACCGATGCTAATATGGGAGACCTACTGTGCCAATTGGGAGACGCGCTCACGGGCCGCAGCAACATTCCGGTCAACGTGACCGTGCAGGGAGAGGGCACCTTGCCAGCCGAAGTGCAAGTGACCTTCTACCGCCTGTGCCAGGAAGCGCTCAACAACGTCGCCAGACATGCGATGGCCGGCAAGGTGGACATAGTCCTGCAGTTTGACGCCGGCGCTGTAGAACTACGCATTCGTGATGACGGCCGCGGCTTTGATCCCTCACGCATCCCGCCTGGTCACTACGGTCTCAGCATGATGCGGGAGCGGGCAAAAGCCATCGGCGCGTCGCTATCGATTGCTAGCAAGCCCGGTGCGGGCGCCGAAATCGCTGTTCACTGGCCGGAAGACCCGGCCCAGGAGGCTCCCTGATGACGTCCTCGGACCCCATTCGCGTGATGCTCGTCGACGATCATACGATGGTGCGCCGCGGCCTGGCAACCTTCTTGAAGGTCTTTGATGACCTGAAACTCGTGGGGGAAACGGCCAGCGGCGAGGCTGCAATTGAGCTCTGCGAACGTATCCGGCCCAATGTGATTCTCATGGATCTGGTTATGCCAGACATGGATGGTGTGGCGGCGACGCGCGCCATCCGCGAGCAATTTCCCACGGTGCAGGTCATCGCACTGACCAGTTTTAAAGAAGAGGGACTGGTGCAGAAGGCGCTAGAGGCGGGGGCCATAGGTTATTTGCTTAAGGACGTGTCAGCCGATGAACTGGCCAAGGCGATTCGTGCCGCCCGGGCAGGTCGCAGCACGCTCTCCTCGGAGGCTGCCCAGGCGCTGGTTAGCGCCGCGACCAAACCACCACCGCCCGGACGCGATCTGACGGAACGCGAGCGGGACGTGTTAGCCTTAATGATTGAAGGGATGAATAACAGCGAGATCGCCGAGAAACTGGTCGTAAGTCCCTCCACCGTCAAAACCCATGTCAGTAACATACTGGCCAAGCTGGACGTATCCAGCCGTACTGAAGCCGTCGTCCTTGCCATACAACACAGCATCCTCGACTGAGCACCGCAGCAATTTCCTAATCCCCACTGCTCTCCCCCAATTTGCAGATCACAAGATCTCCTGTCGGCGCAAAATGCCGTCGTCGCATGGAGGCATGACCGCCATCTTCTTTGAGGGATACGCGGCAACAATCGTCAAATATCCCCCAACTGGCGGAGCTGAACATCCCCTCCCCAGCCGATGCTGCCAGGGCGCAACGAAGGTACGATCATTTATGTATTATCAGGTTAAACTATTGTCACGCAGTGTAGATCATCATCCTCGAGGGAGAGAACAGGTAGCCTGAGCCATTCCAGCTGAGAGCCTCACCTCAACGACGACCGCTCAATCAGACGCTGTCGGTTAGGTGAGTGACGCCCATGAAGAAAACAATGCACAATCCCAGGAGATACAGAATGAAAAAAGCCAACAAAGAGATAAACGAAAAGATAATTGATGCCCCTACACTGGCAGGCTTTTTTGGCGGGCTGCTGATTGGCGGCGTGGCCGGCGCCGGCGCTATGGTGCTGCTGGCCCCGCAATCAGGCAAAAAGACGCGACGGCAGATGCAGCGTAAAGCGAGTGAGGTGCGCGAGCAAACGACCGGGACCATAGAAGACGGTATAGCCCAGGCGCGTACGAAGGCTCAGGACGTGTCGACCAGCATCCGGGAACAAACTGCAGCGTTGCAGCAGCGCGGGCAAGAGGCGGCTGACGAAGGAATGGAGCGTGTTGCCCCAGTCGTCGACGCCGGTAAAAAAGCCGTCAAAGATTCCTAATTAGACGGTCGCAT
>CAYSMQ010000382.1:0-4929 GCA_964432035.1 uncultured Ardenticatenaceae bacterium | reverse complement strand
GGGCACGGTCATGGCGCTGGAGAAGAGGAAGGGCCGCCCGCGCTGACGCAGCCATTCCACGATGTCCTTATTACCCGAGACCATGCCGCCGACCACGCCAAAGGCCTTGCTGAGGGTGCCCACCTCCACGTCCACGCGGCCCTGCAGGTCGAAGTGGTGCACGATGCCGCGCCCGCCTTCTCCCAACACGCCTTCGCCGTGGGCGTCGTCTACCATCAGCAGAAAATCGTTCTCCTCGGCGACGTCGGCGATTTTATCCAAGGGGGCCACGTCTCCATCCATGCTGAACACGCCGTCGGTGATGATCATGGCCCGACGGTAATCGGTGGTCTCGGCAATCTTCTGGCGCAGGTCGTCCACGTCGGCGTGTGCGTAGCGCACCACTTGCGCGCGGCTGAGTCGGCAGCCGTCGATGATGCTGGCGTGATTCAATTCGTCTGAAAAAATGACGTCCCCGCGTCCGACCAGGGCCGGAATGGCGCCCAGATTAGCGGTGAAGCCGCTCTGGAAGGTGATGCACGCTTCGGCGTGCTTGAATTCGGCCAGCCGTCGTTCCAGCTCCGTGTGTAGCGACATGGTGCCGGCGATGGTGCGCACGGCGCCGGGGCCGATCCCGTACTCTTCAATCGCTTTTCGCGCCGCCTGCCGCATGCGCGGGTGGTTGGCCAGACCCAGATAGTTGTTGGCGCAAAAGTTGAGCAAGCGCCGCCCGTCGATGGTCACCCAGGCGTCCATGGGCGATTCGATGGTGCGGATGTTGGTGTAGAGGCCCGCCTCGCGCAGCTGCTGCAGCTCCTCGCGTATCCAGGCGGTGTTTGATTGATCGTGTTCGGTCATGGGAAAGCTCCTTGGGGATTCTTGGTGTCAGGTGTCAAGTTTCACGTGTCAAGTGTCATGTGTCAGGTGTCACGTTGACCGCCGTCCGTCGTCTGTGATCTGCCATCGATATTTTACCCGAACTTGCCCGTTTCCGGCAGCGGCTATGCCGGCGAAAGCACGAGTATGGGAATCTGGCGCGGGGCGGCGCGTCGGGCATAGCGTGCGTAGCCAGGATAGAGGTTCACAGCCATGTCCCAAAACTGCCGTCGCTCGGCGCCCACGGCTTCGCGGGCGATGTGTGGGCGCGGCGGCCCGCCGTCGATGGAAAGCAGGGCGCGCGGGTTGGCGCAAAGATTATGATACCAGGCCGGATGGCGCGACTGGCCCCAGTTGGAGGCAATGAGCACGATGTCGGATCCGACGATCAACCCCACGAGAACGACCGTGCGCCGCTTTCCTGTGCGCGCGCCCGTGGTCGTCAGTGTGACGGTCGGTAGGCCGGTCAGCATGCCGGTGAGCGTTTGCCGCCCGCCCGTCAAGCGCATCACGGCGCGGTCCAAAGGCGGCGCGATGTAGCGCATAAAGGGGAGGCGGCTGACGAGTTGATTAGCGTAGCGGTAAATAGCGGACCTCCCATGAATTATTGCTACATCCCAGTTGGAAAGTCAAAGAACTGCACCTCCAGACCGAACTTTTGCGCCAGGTGGCGGCCCAGGGCTTTTACGCCGACGGTCTCTGTGGCGTAGTGCCCGGCGTAGATGACGTTGATGCCGTGGTCCGAGGCGGCCCAGTAGCTGGTGTGTGACCGCTCGCCCGTGAGGAACGTGTCGGCGCCCATTTCGCTGGCCTGGGCAATGTGATCGGCGCCGAAGCCGGAGAGGATGGCCACACGCGAAACCTGCTGCGGGCCCTGAGCCAATACCCGCACCTCTGTGTGCAGCTTTTCCTCTATTTGCGCCACAAACGGTTCCAGGGTCGTATCCGGCGGCGCATCGCCAAGCACGGCGAGCGGCGTGCCCTTCGGCTCGCACCACCATTCTTCAATCTCAACACCAAACATGCGCGCCAGCTCGGCGTTATTGCCCACCTCGGGATGGGCGTCCAACGGCAGGTGCGCGCCGTAGAGGTGTATGTCATTTTCTAGCAGCGCGCTCACGCGCCGGCCCAAGGGGCCCGCAATGCGCTCTAGGGCGCCCCATAGGACGCCATGATGCACCAAGAGCATGTCGGCGCCCCAAGCGGCGGCAGCTTCGATAACGTCCGGGGCAGTGTCCACGGCCAATGCCACGCGCTCAATTTCCTCTGTGGCGGCCTCCACCTGGATGCCCTGTGGGCCGTAATCGTCTATTTCGTCTATGCGTAAATAAGTATCAAGATAATTTGTCAGATCCTCTCGCTTCATACCTTCTCCCTGTTTGACGTCTGGACAATGCCCATGCTATACTGCGTGCCGTCATGGGCACTTCAATCTTGAATGAGCCGGTGCTCATTCTGAACGTGAACTTCGAACCGCTCCATGTCTGCAATACGAAACGAGCGCTGTCTCTGGTGATAGCGGGCAAGGCGGAGATCGTACTAAACGGCCGCGGCATGATCCACAGCGCCTCGGACGCTTTTGAACTCCCTTCTATCATCAAACTGCAGTACATGGTCAAGCGGCCACGCCCGCGCATTTCGCTTAGCAAGCGCGAAATTTTGCGGCGGGATAATTTCACGTGCCAATATTGCGGGCGCAAAAGCCACCATCTGACAATTGACCACGTTGTTCCGCGTCACATGGGCGGCAAACACACGTGGACGAACCTTGTTGCCGCCTGCTCGCCGTGCAACCGGCGCAAAGGGGGCCGCACGCCGGAACAGGCCAACATGCATTTGCAGCGCCAGCCAAAGGAACCAAGCGCCTCCGCACTTTACCGTTTTGGCCGTCATCTGGATGACCACGAAGAGTGGGAGCCTTTTATCGACGGCTGGTAGCCAATGGCTGCCAGGAAGTAAGCTGCTGCCGGCAGTCGCCGGCGTGCGACGCTATTTGACGCCCCAACGTGACTGCGCATTATCGCTGGCCAACTGCTTGATGCGTGGCAATGCCTTGTCGATCAGCTCTTCCACTTCGTCGGCCATTCGCTGGTATTCTGGCAGTTCCGAGCCATAAGGATCGGCAACATCTTTCCGGCGGCCTACCATCTGGGTCAGCATATAGATCTTGCCGCCGGTTTCTTTGGGAAACTCGGCCGCTAACGCTTCTGCATGCCCTGCTTCCATACAAAGAATCAGATCCGCCTTGCTCAGCATTTCGGCGTTGACGCCACGCGAAACGTGGTCCGAGATGTCAATGCCGCGCTCATTCATAACCACGATGCTGTTGCGAGATGCACCGCGCTTTTGCATCGCCCAGGTGCCTGCCGAGCTTACCGTCCAGCCATCCATAAAGGCGTCTTGGAGCCGTTGGCGCAAGATTCCTTCGGCAACGGGCGAGCGGCAAATATTTGCGGTGCAGACGAATAGGATGTGTGGCATATGTTTATTTTATCATTTTCCTGGAAACTCGAAAGTTTCCAGGAAAATATAAGCAACCATGCGCTTTCCCTGGGTTAACGTTCTCCTGCTGGTTCTGCTGGTCGTTCAGGTGACCAGCGGTTATCTGGGTCTCGTCAACGGCGAGGAGCAGCAGGCCTGGCTGCTGTGGGTTCACGGCATTGGCGCCTACGCGCTGGTTCTCCTCTTAGGGTGGAAGGCGGCTGTGGTGTGGAGCGTCTTGAGACGCGGCAAGCGGTGGACTGCGGCGCGCGTTTCCTTTATCGCCGGCGCCGTCCTGCTTGTCCTTACGCTGCTGCTGGGCCTGCTGTGGACGTTTGGCGGGCTGCAGTATTTTGGCGGGTTCAGTCTCGTCTCGCTGCACATCTACGTCGCCGTGCCCTTCATCCTGTTGGTGGCCTTCCACGCCTGGCGCATGCGCTGGATTGTGGGCGTTGAAGAGGCCGTCAACCGTCGCGCTTTCCTGCGCCTGATTGCCGCCGGCGCGGCGGGCGCTGTGGCCTGGTTGTTGGCGCGGCGCTGGCAAGGCGCTCGCCGTTTCACAGGCTCTTATGAGGTGGGCAGCATGGGCGGCCGCTTTCCCTACGTTAGCTGGATCAACGATAATCCGGCGCCGGTCAGCACAGACGTCTGGCGCCTATCGGTCGGCGGCAACGTGCCGCAACCGCTGTCACTGGACTACGATGCCCTGCTGCAAATGGTTGATACAGAGCAGGTGGCAACCATCGACTGCACCGGCGGCTGGTATAGCGAACAGGTGTGGCGGGGCGCGCCGTTGCCCGCGTTGCTGGTCCGGGCGGGTCTGCCTGGCGACGGCGGCGATAGCCTTCCGGCGAATGCGCGCAGCCTACTGGTGCGCAGCGTCACCGGCTACTGGCGCCGCTTCGACCTGCACGAAATCGTGGCGCGGGAGCGACCGTTTATGCTGGCCACGGACGTGGCAGGCGCGCCGCTGGACCACGGGCATGGCTTCCCCGCGCGCCTTGTGGTGCCCGGCCTGCGCGGTTTTGAGTGGGTCAAATGGGTGACGGAGCTGCGCGTAGAGAGCGCGCCGGCCTGGCTGCAACCGCCGCTGCCTCTGGAGTAGGCGCTGTTTGTAGCGCAAGCATCCCCGCTTGCCGCGCCAACTCCGCCAAAAGTCTGAGCCTACCCTACAACCTTCGCCCGATGGATCCCCAACCGTATGCAGTTAGTATGGGTCTGAGCAGCATCGCGTCAAGTGTATTCGCCTGACCGCATGCATGCTGTTTCCGCCAGTATCCGTAAGCTGGCAAGAAGGAGGCCCATGAACACCAGTGTAGAACAAACCTTTGTCCTCGAGGCCGGACCGCCGCGTCGCTGGTACTTTGGCCTCATTTTTCCTGCTCTTCTTCAACCACGAGAGACCTTTGCCCGCATCGTCGCCGCCGACCGCGGGCTGGTGAGCACGCCCTTGTTCTTGCTAATGCTGCTGGCGGTCCTTGCCGCCTTCATCGCCGGCTCTATAAAGGAAGCTATCGCCGCCAGCGGGCAGGTAACGCTGCCGCCCGGCTTCGAGTGGTACACGCCAGAACAGCAGGCTCAATTCATGCAGGC
>CAYSMQ010000381.1:3268-4944 GCA_964432035.1 uncultured Ardenticatenaceae bacterium | reverse complement strand
GGCTATGTAGGTCTTCCCGATCAGGTCGCTTCTCTACGCATACTGCAACAGGCAGGCCACGAAGGCGCCTCAAAAGTGCATTACGTCCTGGGTCCCTATGTGGGAACCTCCATGTACCTGGGCGCTATCGAGAGCTTCTTACGCGCGAACGGCGTCAAAAGCCTGGCCCAGGTAGCCTCGCTCCGCTACCGGGAAGGTGAATGGCCCGGCTACTTACAGGTCACATTGCAGGACGGGCGCGTGTTACGCGCCAAAAAATTCTATTACAATTACCTGATACCATTTTACATAACACAGGCCAGCCTCCAGGCAGTCGACTTTAGTAACGAGCTGACCGATATTTCGGTGGGAGACGCCTGGAGCCCTCGTTACGAAAAGCGGGGCGAAGGCTTCTCCGTGGTTGTGGCGCGCAGCGAGCAGGGTCAGGCCATACTGCAGCAGATGACTTGTGACGATCTTTTGACGCTCGAGGAAACGACTGCACAGGAAGCGATGTCCATGCACGGACATATGTTGGATTTTAAGAAGCGGGGCGCCTTCATCCGCAACGACTGGCGTGCGCGAGCTGGAAAACCCGCGCCGAGCTATGGCTATAGGCCGGAGCACATTCCAGCGACGCGCAAGCTGGTAGAGCTGGTCATTATGCTCCTCTTTGGCGTCTGCCGCACCCGCGTCGCGCGCCGGCTCGTGCAATGGGTACCGCTCGGCCTCATCGGCCCGCTCTTCGACGTGCTGCGACGGTCCTGGAAGGCTGCCTCGAAGCCCGTAAAGCGTAAGGGGCTGGGTAGCGCTTCGTTTGTCATACAACAAGGCGCAGCGCCAGACAGGGCACAGGAGCAAGCTAAATGGAGGTAGGGAAAAGCCTTTCCCGGCGTGTCTGTCAGGAAATTGGCCATTGGTCACGCTCCAGCTGGTCTTTCCAGGCCATCGAGGCCCACTACGACGACTTAGCAGCCGACTATGACGCCATCAACGAGAGCGCCGACTCCTACTTCCGGCGATTCACCGATGCCATGCGATTGGCGCGTCTACCTAGTGACGCCCACGTCCTTGACCTATGCGCCCGTACGGGAAACGGCACCGCCTACTTTTACCAACAAGGCAAAGTGGGCAGCGCCGTCTGCGCAGATGTGTCCCGAAAAATGGGCGTGCTCTGCAGGCAACGATTGGATGCCATTGGCCTTCAGGACTATCGCTGGCAACAGATTTGTAGCTACGAGTGGCCCTTCGCCGACGGGGAATTTGACGTGGTGCTTTCTCTGGAAACCGTCGAACACTTTGACGATCCTCATCGTTTCGTTCAGGAGCTAGGACGCGTGACGCGAACCGGTGGAACGCTGCTCTTCAGTACGCCAAACGTTCTTTGGGAACCCGTACACGCGTTGGCAGCAATCACCGGCCTGCACCATTCTGAAGGCCCACACCGCTTTGTGCCCCAGCGGCGCCTGCGCGCCGCGCTGAGCCGTGCCGGTTTTCAGATTGTGCATGCCGAGACAACAGTTTTGATTCCGGCCGGGCCCGCATGGTTGCTGGAAGCCGGCAAATGGCTCGAGGAGCGCATGCGGGACACGCTGATGCCGCTGGTCGGCCTGCGCCACTTTTTCATCTGTGAAAAACTGCCGTGAGCGATATGACCTCTCCTTCAGATCGGGCAGACGTGCAGTCGCGTTGGGCCC
>CAYSMQ010000381.1:0-3258 GCA_964432035.1 uncultured Ardenticatenaceae bacterium | reverse complement strand
GCTGGGTCTTCCTCATCATTGCCGGTTACTTCTGGGCGCATAAGCCGTTCGACGCGGCTCTGGTCGCCGGACTCGGACAGTCGATCTTGAGCATCGTCTTCTGGTTGGGCGCCGCCACGATCGCCGCCAGCGTCGGTCGTCGCGTCGCCGGCAGTGTCCTGGCGGCAGAATCGGCCGTTGTGCGATTGGCCCTCTCAGCAGGAACCGGGCTGGGCCTGCTATCGTTGCTCCTTCTGCTCTTGGCTCTCGCCGGCGTCTTTAACACATGGACAGTCGCCGGCCTGCTGCTTCTCTTGACCATACTTTGTAGACACGATCTGCGCAGCGTGTTACAAGACGTCCGTGCCTTCGAACGCCCGAAACCCCAATCGGGCATGCAGCGCTGGATCATGATCTTCTCCGCCGTAAGTCTGGTCTTTACATTCGTGCTGGCCCTCGCGCCGCCGACAGCCTGGGATAGCCTGGCGTATCATCTGACGGGCGCGCGATTCACCGTAGAATCAGGGCAGATCCTGCATCCAGTTGATATTCCGCATCTTGGCTTCCCTTTGCTGGGCCAAATGCAATTTGCCATGGGCATGCTTTTCCTCGGCGATGGCCCGGCGGCGCTATTCCACTTCGGCTACGGCCTCATGGCCCTGGCGCTGACAGTGGCCTTGGCACACCGCGCCTTTGGCAAGGAAGCAGCCTGGTACGCCGCGGCAATTCTGCTCTCGATTCCCACCCTACACACCTTGTTGAGCTGGCCTTACGTCGACGGCACGTTGCTCTTCTACGCCACGATGGCCTTCTATGCCTTCGTTCGCTGGCGTGAAACGGTCCGGTCGGGAGTAGAGGACAGGCGCTGGCTTCTGATACTTGCGCTCGCCTGTGGCTTTAGCGGCAGTGTCAAGTATACGGCGGTCCTCATTCCCGTGAGTATCGCCATCAGTGTGGCCTGGATCACCCGCCGCGAGGGGATTGTGGCGCTCGTGCGCCGCCTGTTCCCCGTCGCTGCCGTGGCGCTTCTACTCGTCGCCCCCTATCTGTTGGAAAACTGGCTGACCACCGGCAATCCACTCTATCCCTTCTTTTTTAACGATGGGCTGTACTGGGATAGCTGGCGCGCATGGTGGTATGATCGTCCGGGCACGGGGCTCGCCGCTACCGCGCCGTGGCGCTTGCCCCTTGTCCCCCTGGAAGTGACCATTTTGGGCACGGAGGGGACGGAGTTTTATGAAGCAACCGTTGGCCCCTTGCTTCTCCTCAGTCTTGGCTTGCTCGTCGTCGTATGGCCCTCACTGGACCGAGAAGAACGGGCGTTAAGCGGGCACATGCTCCTGTTCGTGGCAATTAACTATTTGATGTGGTTGAACGGCGTAGCGCGCACGGCGCTTCTCTTGCGCGCGCGCTTTCTCTTCTTCATTTTCGGCGTTGTGGCCGTGCTCGGCAGCGTGGCCTTGGCGCGCATATCTGTGTTGCGGCGACCACAGCTCGACGTCGGGTGGATGGTGCGCACCTTCGTTGTTATAAGCATGGGCCTAATCCTGTTTACGAGCGCGACCGAATTTCTGAAGACAAATCCGTTACCCGTCGTCGCCGGTCTTGAGGACCGTCACACTTATGAGGCGCGACGTCTCGGCGCCTACGTCGCCGCCATAGACGCCGTAAATGAACTACCACCGGACGCCAAAGTGGATTTTCTCTGGGAATCGCGAACCTACGCCTGTGAAGTGGAGTGCTGGCCCGACATGATCCTGGATCGCTACCTGCACTATACTCAACACTACGGTTACGACGCGCAAGAGCTGGCTTCGTATTGGCAACGCGAAGGATATACACATGTGCTGCTACACGACGCCGGACTGGCGTTCGTCGTAGAGCGTGGCTTCGATCCGGTTCATGCCGAAGATCTGCAGATCCTCGAGCAACTAAAGACGCGCTATTTGACGCCGGTCTCTGAGGTGGGCGATGCCTACACGCTCTACGCTGTGGACGGAGCTCAGGGAATATCGGCACAACCATGAAGATCCGAACGCTTCTTGCCGCCGGCCTACTCGCCGCCATACTCTTCGTTGTCCAGACTATCGTCGTACACCGCGTCTACGCCTCGCAGTTTCTGGGCGGCAATGATTTCTACCCGCGATGGGCGGGCGCGCGCGCCCTGTTTCTGGAGGGCCGCGACCCTTACGATCCGGCGCTAACAGAAGAAATCGCTGCTGTGCTCGATCCGCAGAACCTACAGACCAATAGCTTCACATTCGCCTATCCGTTACACGTGGTCTTTGTTATGGGGCCACTTGCTTTTCTCCCTTATGAATGGGCCTACGCGGCATGGATGGTCGTCGTGCAATGGATCGCTTTTCTGCTTGTGGTCGTGCTGCTGCGCTACCATGAGTGGAAACCATCTCCCCTGGCAGCCGCCGGCTTACTAATATCGTCCGTTGCCTTTTACCCCATTGCCCGTTCCATCATTCTGGGCCAATTCACGGTGCACATCACGCTCTTCGCTGCCCTTACCCTGTTGGCGCTAAAAAATGGTCGGGATGGCCTTGCCGGTTTTTTCCTGGCGGCAACGTCCATCAAGCCGCAAATGATGATCTTTCTGGCGCCCGCGCTTCTCTTGTGGGCCGCACTCCAGCGCCGTTGGCGCTTCCACAAAGCATTTGTCGTTTCAGGCATTGCCTTTCTTGTGGCTTCCATGCTTCTTTTTCCGCGCTGGCCCTTGAGTTTCCTTGAGGACATTCCGCGCTATTCGGCAACCGCGGGCGGACGGGCGCCGCTGCGACTTTTAGGAGAGACGATTTCACCTACTTTAGCGCCTTGGATCCAGGTCGTCTTCGCCGGTGGTTTGCTTCTGGCTGCCGTGCTGGCCTGGATAGGCGCCCGACGCTCGCAGACAACGGCGGCATTCTTGCATGCGGTCAACTGGACTATCGTCGCCGGCCTGCTCGTCCCCTTCCAGACAGGAAGCACGAGCCAGGCGCTACTTGCCATTCCTCTCTTCACCTGGCTCGTCGCCGCCCTCCGTCGCTGGGGCAAAAGTGTGACCGTTATCTGCAGCGCACTGCTTCTCACACTGCTTTGGGTGCTTTTTTTGGTTACTTTCTCAGGTGAGAATCCGGTCATGTTCTTGGCGCTTCCCTTGTTCGCGGTGATAATCTTGCTCGCTCGTGCATTGCGCCGCTCTGAAACTGTGTCAACTGTAGGCGAAACGCCGGCACAGAGCGCATTCGATTGAGACCATTATGAAGCGGTCAATTCGCATCGCCCTACAAC